>JBCCKK010000001.1:0-46331 GCA_039027395.1 Verrucomicrobiota bacterium
GATTGGAGTCCTTGTGATCGACAACCTTTCTAGTGTTTCAAACATTAGCGAAAACGATAACGACGAATGGATGAAGCTCGGAGACTGGCTTCTCGACTTCCGGAGGAAGGGTATTTCCGTTGTCGTTGTCCATCATGCGGGAAGAAACGGAAATATGAGAGGAGCGAGCCGCCGGGAAGATCCTGCCTTTTGGATTATTCGACTGGATGACTCTAAAGAACGAACTTCGACCGATGACGGAGCACGGTTCGTCTCAACGTTCACGAAATGCCGAAACAGTCGGCTATGGCCCACGCCTCTCGACTGGCACGTTTCCGCCGATCAAGATGGTGAGTTCAGCCTCGAATACGAGAACGCGGGGACCGATGAACTTGTGTATCAGTGCATCAAAGACGGTCTTGATCGGTGTTCCGACATTGCGACGGAGTTGGATCTAACCAAGGGCACAGTCTCAAAGTCAGCTCAGAAACTTGAATCAAGCGGACGGATCTCGATAAGCGGGAAGGGTAACCAATCGAGATATTCCGCGAACTAGCGGGAAACGAATCCCATACCCTTCGTTTCCATGTTTTCCCCGTTCGTTTCCTGCCTTGTTTCCGAAAGATCCTTTGTAGATCAGGGAACTCACCCGTTCGTTTCCACCTTGTTTCCCCGTTCGTTTCCTCTCGTTTCTTGTTTCCCCTTTATAGGGAGGAAACGGGAAACGAAGCAAAAGCAACACCGCTAATGCCAACACGCGATCAATTCCAAAGTCGCCACAGATCAGCTTTCAGCTCAACAAGGCACAAGCGAAGGCAGTAGTTGATTCTGCGATGATCCTATCGCCTGAGCGACGAAGGACAATTACTGGTCAAGGGAGGCACAAGGGAAAAATCAATTTGGCACATCTCCTGCGTCGAATTGCGCTTTACAAGCTGAGCCTCAGTCTGCGAGCCTCAGAAACTATTATCCAAATAGCATTATGAACTCTCAAAAATCGATCTTCCTCTCGACCATCTTGATGGCCGCTACTCTATGCTTTTCGATCATACCTTCATACGGAGAAGACTGGCGCCCAAACAACGGGAAGATACGGATTCAATATCTAAATGCAGTTAATACTAACGAAGGAAAACGAATTACCGTAAGAATGACAAATACCTTTTTAGCTGCTGATGTCTATGTTCGGATTTCTTCAACTAATGCGATACGGAATCACAATTGGTCTGGCACCATCTATGCGCAAGAATCAATCAATCCTGCTTTCAGCTTTCGATCGGTGGACCATCCGGT
Source organism: Verrucomicrobiota bacterium (assembly GCA_039027395.1). GTDB lineage: Bacteria > Verrucomicrobiota > Verrucomicrobiia > Methylacidiphilales > JBCBYL01 > JBCCKK01. The sequence goes on from JBCCKK010000001.1 coordinate 1,273, forward strand.
AATCAGGCTAGAGTATCGGATAAAGGATTGAGGCCCTCTGATTTAAGCTCATGGCACATTTCCGAATTCGGCTGAGTTCAGAAAGATGTCAAACTCTATAAGACTTGGGCGATAGCGGAATAGAGAAGCCGAACGGAGGGGCTAAATCACGACCACGGAGGCTCAAGATACCGCCGCCATTCGGGAACGGTTCGACCCCGCTCCCGTTCCTCCCTCTCGGCAAAGTGGCCTTCCTGGCGTTCCCGGAAAAGTCGGTTAGCCCGCTCAAGTGTTTTCTTCCAATCCGCGTTCGCTGAATCTCCCTGCAGGATTCCCGCCGTGTCATTTCGGACTGTGATTAGCTCATGCTTTTTACTGTTCACAAGAACAATTTCACTCAGCTCGGAGCGGAATCCAATCTAAACAGGAAAAGGAGTAGTCTTGTTGTTGCGTTCCCCTAGGAGACACCACAACTAGAAACTCTCAAAAGACGACCCTGACGAGGGGGGGTGGTCCCGGAAAGAACCTAAATCCCACAAATCGAGCTATTCCCGCCCTATTTCGGGCATTTCCGTTACCACTTTGGGGTAATCGTGGCGCATTCGGTCCCTTTTTTCATTTCTTAATCTGACAATACTGGAGCTTCCAATGCGGTTGTTGAGTGATGTTATCTACCTCAACTCACTGGCACCTGCGCGTTCTGTTCGGGACTGATATATGAAGGGTTTTCAGAAATAACCTTGAAAACAAAAGAGCTGGCGCCAATTCTAAAGACGATGTATCCGCTTGGATATCAAATCCTGAGATGATACTGATGTTGATTGTTCTCTCGATTGAGCAATTACAAGCGCTTTAAGTCTTCGAACTACAAAAAGAAAATAAATGGCTGCTAGTACAATAATAGTAAGTTATCCCGATGGGTCACCTGCTGCGAATACACGAGTCTCACTTTTATTCGACCATGGAGGGATGACACCCAATCACTTCACCAACTCGCAAGGTGAAGTAACGATCCGCCACTCAGGAATCGGCAAAGCTACAATATTTGTGAATGGCAATCGATCTGGAGCAATGAACGCCCCTGGGACATCATCTGCTGTAATACAATAGCATTTGGATCAGCTATAACACTGATAAACGATCAAAAGAACTTCATTTCAAGCAGAATGAAATTTACGTTTAACCTAAATGTAAGCGAAATCCGATCCAGTGAGGTTGGAAACGTTCTTTTCTTCGTAGAAAAGGGAAGGAACGTTAAATCCGAGGGTTTTGTCTTTTCTCGAGACATTTGTAGTTTGGCGGGAGGCATGGGTAGAAGTCACGCTACGGATGCGAAGGAAGGGATAGAAAAACTCAATCTTGGGGTAACATACGATGTTTATACTGCGCATGTAGATTATGTGCTTGGAGCTACAATCGGGGATGCAAATCGAAGGATTGGTCGATTAACTGTGCCTAAAACTGGAGAGGCCGCTTACTATATCCTCGATGCTAAAGACGAATCTGGTCGAGAGAAGTTTGTCGTCGATTGCCTTGCGCCGTTGGCTGTTCTTGATGAGGAATTTGGCAAGGCGGTCTTGTCTTATTCGTGGAGCATTTTGAACCGTTACACCCAGAATCTTGAAAATGATCCAGGAATGAACTTTGGGCAAACCGAGGAATACGTCCGCTCCTACCTTCGAACTCATAAGTCATTAAAATTGGTTGCGCAAACTATAGGAGCCTCAAATGATTACCGAGAGCAGAAGAAATATGTTAATCGCATACTAGAAAAGACAGAGGCTTGGCGAATAGAAAATCCGAATTTTAAGGAGGAACAATCTGACTATAAGCGCTCAAAAGGGTGCGGTTGTTTCTCAGTGCTGATGCTGGTCGTCTTGATTATTCTCTGCTTTGTTATAATCGAACACAAAGATTCTCTCGGCAACGAACAAGGCGCGGATTATCAATTGCCTGCCCTCGTAGAGTGGAGCTCCAAATGAAAGTTTTTGATCCACAACCGTGAAGTTGGAGCGCGCCATCGGCAGCCACTGACATCGCTTTGGCGTTGGTAGGATTCAAGGCTCACTCCCGAAACAGGGCAGCTAAGTCGTCGTCGCTGAATTCCTCCCGAACTTCCCGCCAAGCTTCCACGGCAAGCCGGAACCGATCCCGCGCACCGGCACAGTCACCCGATTGCCACATCGCTCGTCCCCTTGCGTGATGAAAGCGGGCGACTGTCTTGCGCTCCTCGTTGCCAGCATGAACGAGAATTTTTGCAATCTCCTCACCCAAGTCCCATTCAGACAAAGCCGAAAGGATGCGAAGCCTGAGATCAAGAACAGGGGCGGTTGTTTTTTCTTCCGGTGGGAGTGATTCGATGATCTCCCAGGAATCCGAAAACATGCCCAGCTCAAAATAGCCGGTTGCCGTTCTTATCAATTCTTGAGGCGAGTCCATCCGGAAGCGTAAATTGTCACGCTAGTGTTCGGGCATTTTTAACCACATCACCACGGGCCGATGATCACTCACGAATCGCTCCGTTGGCAGAACATAAGATCTCCCGAATATGGTTCCCTCGCTTGCTCGAATAAAGAAGTGATCAAAATCGACGTCTGGATAACGACCGTCTGACAGCCACGTGACCAAATCTTCTCCGACCATTCCACGAAAGCCCCACTGAAAACCTGAGTCGAGGATTATTGCTCCGGTTTTGTCTTCGACGAAGTTCTCAGCTATCAGAGAGGTGTTGAAGTCGCCAGCGAGAACTACAGAAACTGATTTCGCTCCATCCGTAAGATGAATCCTTTTCGCGTCTTCAACGTGGGACAGCAATTGCCTCGCCGATTCCTCACGCTTTGGGATGCTGGCAGGGATACCCCCAACGTTGCTTTTAAAATGGACACTGTAGACAAGGAGGAGGTGACCGTCGAAATCGTATGCCGCATATACGAAGCCCCTTGGAGGCGTTATCTCGGCTTCCTCAAATTCTTCCGCAAAAGCAGAAACAGCGTCAACCCTGCTAATAATGGCAATCTCCAGGGCCCCTGAGAAATCACTCACAAACTGCATTCGGTAGCCTGGTAGCAGTTCCAGTAATCGCTCCACCGCTCCCGCCCCCTTTACTTCTTGGAGGCAAACGATCTCCGCTCCCGTCTCGTTGAGCTGCGCTGCGACCTCTTTGATCTGCGCTTCCTCTGCATCCGCAGTGGTGGTTCGTGAGTTCCCCGGAAACCATTGTAGGTTCCAAGTTAAAAGCGAGACCCCTTCGTTGAGTTCAGGGATTGGTAGCCCGGTGATCCGAGAGTCTGTTCCTTCCTTTCCGCTGACATTAGATCCATACAGCCAGGATAAACAAAACAGTAGAGTGAATGCAAAGATCCTGAAGCCCATACCTCAACCTCCCTTCATAGCTGGCAGATTCTCCAACAAAATTTCCAGCGCCTCGTAGTCAGGCGGTGCGAACTCAAAACGGGAAAATTCCTCCGTATTAACCATTCGAATTTCAACATGCTCTAACGCTTCTGGCTCGCCTTCGATAATTTGGCAATGGATCGGATAAAACGCTATCTCAAGTCTCCCTTGCCGAAATACATATGGAGGAAACTCACGTATTGGCATTACTTCAACGCCAAGTTCTTCGCGCAATTCTCTGATGATCGCCTGCGATGCGGTTTCGCCGCCTTCCACCTTTCCTCCGGGAAACTCCCATAGCCCTCCAAAATTTTTCGACGCGTCGCGCTTCGCAACAAGGATTTTCCCGTTGCCATCAAGAAGATACCCCATCACAACCTTCATCATCGTAGAGCCTTTCTATGGAGACTGAGAAACGGTTTCATACCATCGGTAACAGTAATCGCAGCCTTGCGGTTAATTCCTACCGCATCGATTTCGTGATCAGTTAGGAGTTTTGAAAGAATGATTGAACCGTCGTCCTGAAAACTGATGAGGTGGCGGTCAAAAAGAGCGTCATAATTTGGGGATAGAAGGATCCCATTCTCAACGTCCAATCTATCTTCTTCAGAAGATTGCCGCCATGCCAAGATATGGCTGGCAATCAGAATTTCTTGGATACCACATCCAGTTACCGCGCACTGACCATCGAACTTTTCTAGAATCTGTTGGCGATAGTATCCTTGCCCAACGCGAGAGGTGACCAAACCTTGGCGTTCAGTTCGATTTGGCTTCCGATAACGAAACGGACCACTTCCCTGCGTTCCTTTTTCGCTTCGATCGTTTACCCTTTCGAGGATAAACCTAAGTGCGTCGCGCTGCTTGCCATTCCGATCCGGCGTTAAGAAGCTCTCGTATTCAACGCATCGCATCTCCCCTTCAAACCTCACGTAGGCCTTGCGAACATATTGAAAAAGGAGGAGGCGCCGTCCGTTCTTTTCGTGGTCCCGGATGGCAGAGTTGCCACCTCTCCATTGCATGTCGCCAACTTGTCCCTCGCCTGTATATCGGAAAGTACTCGGATCAACCCACCCATCTTCATAACCGTAGTTCTCGCCAGCTTCGCTTGAGAAGATCATCACTACAGCAGCATTTTTCGGAGTGCTTATTCCCCCCTGTCGTTGTCCTCCGAAATGGTCTTGGATATCGGTTCTCTTGTAGACTTCCCCTACCTCCAGGTTCATTGGGGTATTGAAACCCGCCAACGAGAGAATTAACAACGAATTCTTGGCGTCACTTTCCTCCGGGTCTCTCTCGGGCACAGTGGAGCCCGATAAGCTACGGAGTGTATCCCGTGGAAGTTCCCGCCCCCCTTTAGATAGCGTCCCAATGGGACCAGTAATCCGATTCTACCGGCTCAAAAATGGCAAAGGAATGGCAAAGGACTTTTCCTCCAATAGAAAGGTTTCCCGTAACTCGCTCAGCATCAAAGAGCCATCTGTCGGACTCGAACCGACGACCTGCAGATTACAAATCTCAATTTGACACAAATTTTCTAATTATTAGAATAAAGGCATAATAGGTTTAAGATACTTATTATGAATTGCTTATATCAATAATTTGCTATGAATGTCGGAACAGAAAAGAACAAGTCGGAACAACAAAAGGGGGACAGAAAGGGGACAGCAAAACTCCGCTGAGAGTTCCGAGAGACTGCGAAAGCACCCCAAAACCCATCAAGATTATTGGAAGGAGCGCCTCAGGAAGCGAACCTACAAAAGGGAGGGAATCATCCATGAGGTTAGCGACTGGCAGATCCGCATGAAATACGCAGGTCGGGAAGCCTGGTTTAATCTCAAGACTGCCAACAAGGCGGCCGCCTCTGTCAAAGCACGCGACATCTACTTGGCAATTGTCGCGGAAGGCTGGGATGCAGCGCTGGACCGATTCAAGGACACCCCTCAGAAGAAAGAGCATGAACCCACTATCGGTGAGTTCATTGAGGAAGTGACAAAAGTCTCTTCTCTTCGTCCTGGAACCCTCCACGAATACACCAAGAAGCTGAGACTGATCGCCGGAGAGATATGCGGGATACCGAAGACAGCAAAGCGATTTGACCCCTACAATGGAGGACGGGAGCGATGGCTAGAACGAGTGGATGGCCTCAAACTGAATCGCATCACTCCTAAGAAAGTACAGCAGTGGAAGCTTCAATACTTGAAAGAGCGAGAAGGCAACCCGGCAGAAGAGCGCTCCGCTCGGGTAACCGTGAACTCAAGTATTCGTTGTGCGAAGTCCCTCTTCAGCGAGAGGCTTCTTAAATTCATCGATTTGAAGCTTCCCGATCCCCTACCATTTGAGGGAGTTGAATTTGAAAGGGTCGGGAGAGCAACAAGGTATCGAAGTGAAATCGATCCCGCAGCGTTAACGAAGGATGCCTTTGAAGAACTTCGAGAATCTGCTCCGGAGCAATTTAAGATTTTCCTTCTCGCGATCACGGTTGGATTACGCAGAGCAGAAATCGATACATTGGTATGGCGTCAAATCGACGACGCTAACGCAGTGATCCGTATCGAGACCCATGAATATGCGCAGCTGAAAACGGCAAGTTCCGAGGAGGAAGTTGATGTGGATCCAAGAGTCTTATCGATCTTGAAAGAATTCGAGAGAGACAAGACCAGCGAGTTCGTGATCGAATCTCCCGTGCCTTTTAGAAAAGGGACGAACTATCGTTTCTACCGATGCCAAAGAGAGTTTCAGCATCTGATTAAATGGCTCCGCAGAAAAGGAGTGAAGGACCGAAAGCCGATTCATGCCCTTCGCAAGGAATTTGGCTCACTGATCTGTGAACAAGCGGGAATCTACGCAGCAAGCAATCAGCTCAGGCATTCCAGCATCTTGCTGACAAGGGACTACTACGTCGACAAGAAAGCCAAAACCACCGTGCAACTGGAAGAAATGCTCGGACGAAAATCCGAGAACGAAGATTCCAAAGATAATTCATAGCCCCCTAAAAATGGTCTACCACAATATCGTTTCCGAATATCCTCTGATGACTCGAAAAGAAGTCGCCGCTCTCTTGAACGTTCACCCTGGCAGTGTAAAGCGCTACCAACTCAATGGCTCGCTCCCTGCAATCCACATCAACAGCAGAGTTCTCCGATACCGGCGTGAGGACGTCGATGCATTTCTTCGTAGCGCAATGATTTGATGCGTTGCCTTGTTATTTGTGCCGAAAACGATGTCCTGTATTTCGTCGCACCGGAAACAGGAGAACTGCTCAAGCAATACACCCTGCCTACACTGAGAGTGAAGCGCTCTCCAGAAACTAGCGCCATCAAAGAACATCGCCTCAGATCAGCTCATCAATCCCTGATGATGCGGCTCGCACGGAAAGGAATTGATGTTGATAGGATCCCTGGAATGACCGTGAAAATCGGCAAGACGAATTTTCCAAGCCTGAAGAGGAAAAGTCGACGCCCCGTGCTAACGGAAAGCTTGGAGAGTTTCGCGAAAGCCGGGATCAAAGCAATTCGAAAACAGCGTCCTGAGGAATACAGAGAATTCACCCTACAGTTTCGCCAGTCATGCAGGAGAAGCCGAGTGCTTCTGGCAAAATACGTGCTGTTGGGACGCGACCGACATCGAGTATCGAAAGTCGCATCCTTGTTAATCGGGAAAAACCTACGCCAGCTGCGAAGAAATATCCCTTCCCCATCCGAGATGGGCCTGAACACCGAATGGAGACCGTTTCATTGGAGATCCGAAGCACTTGCGATCTATGCAGATCGTGAAAACCGAGGAGCCAAATCTTATGCTTCTCATTGGGGAAAGAAATATCGGACAGCACAACTGCAGAGTTCGATTCTTGAGCAAAAGCTAACAACAGGCCGGAAATTCGGAGCCACTCACCGCAACTACAAGCATCAGCATCGACGAGCCAACCTCCGGTTCGATTGTCAGCACGAGCACCAGCATCGCATTCGATTGGTTGAACAACTGCTATTCTAGAAAATAAATCTGCCTATCCGTCATCCCACGAAAAAGAGAAAACTCCCATTTTCTCTTCGAAGGAGAGATCCCCACCTCTCGCATCCTGTAAAAGGGAGGAGTCAAGAAGTCCCGCAACCCTGCCATGGGAACCGGGGCACGGGTGAGGACAGTTCTTTACGCCGACCAACTGGATGAGTTGATAGTTGAAACGTTCTACCCAGCATTTCTATCCGAAAGGGACGACGGCAGGTTGAGCTTTGAAATAAGGTATCGGTATTGAATCCACCCCAAACCCCAATCCAACGACCACTGACTAGACTCTCGCGGAATTTACTACAGTGATCCGGGGCGCCTCACTTGGGCGGCTAACCCCGCGCTTCCTTCTCGAATCGTATTTTTTCACCACCAGCGTTCGGAACCATTTAAGCAAGGTTTGCGGCGTCGCGAGCTTGGAGACTTCCTTGATCCAACTCTATTGTATCTTCTTGGCCTTTGTCGCCAGTCGTCTACGCTGACGGTCATCGAACTGCAGACGCCTTCCATGCATCTCCTTCAGTATCCGAATCTCCTCCTGAAGATATTCGATCACAGCTTGCTGATCTCGATTGATCCAACCAGCTAGGCAAAAGAGGATAAGATGACACAGACTCATCGCAATAAAACGCCACTCTCATCCCGATTTCCAATCAAAACCTCACCTCCTCTTCCTATCATAACACGCTCAGCATTTTACACTTCCGTACACACTCTATTTTTATACCCTACAGGGATTTCGCCCGAAGAAGAGATGATCTCCGACCTCGACGAGCAGAGATTTTCGTCCTTTCATGCGTTTCGCCTAAGAAATCGTGGACGATTATGGCCCTCTCCTGTTTTTGATTAACTGCCGTGAGCCAGCCCATCCTCATCAGCCCTCCGACAGTGAACGACAGCTCATTAAAGGAATAGCCTCCCCCTAATTTATCTGGCCAAATATTGATCCATTTCAAAGTTCAGGATTTATCCTGAACGCTGTTTTCAAGCCCGGCGTAGCCAAAAACCTAGCTGAGAATTCTCAAACACACGAACGCACAAGGGAATCAGTTCATGATGGAAGATCGAACTGACCTGCTTCCAGAAAGTTATAGGGCCAACTACGCAAAACCATCAGACGAAGGGGAGGGTTCTTTTAGAGTTCGAAAAATTCAAATCACTAAAACAACTGAGACTTCGCAACAACTTGCCACTCATCTTCATAGACTATCATACCGGGCTTATCTGTTGTTAAAACATCAGTCACAATATCTAGCTCAGAGAACAAGACAACGATCTCGCGACAAAGTGATATCCATTCAGAAGATGAGTTCTTAAACCAACTTACAAAATTATCATCCCACTTTTTCTCTTCAAACGGTGGAACAGGTAAATCCGCGTCGAACTTGTCCATTATCTCTGATGCGGAATCAAGATAATAGGAAGGAATTTCACTACTTTGCAACAACTTGTCGAGCCAAGAAACAATGCCAGTGCAGCGCAATTTATCTTTGTGATCCGTGAGAACGATAAATCTTATGTATTTCATTCGATCCCAAATCCACTAAACATCTACGTAATTATAATTCCACACCTTACATTAGGATGACCCCCACTAGAAATCGTTCCACTAGGGCAATCTCCACCGCCTCCACCGCCACCTCGAAGTTCGGTGCCGTAAGGGCAGCTACATCTCCAACATCCAGGACATTCCTCACTACAACTCGCACCTGAAGTATCGGCATTTCCCTCCCACAAATCATCCCAAAACTCCAAATCAAATATCGAAGGCGTATCAAATGCCTCTTGAACTGCCAAATCCACTGCAAGAAGACTAGCTCCTGCCCCCGACCTAGATGTTCCTCTGGTTTTCCCACCATGGCCTTGCGCTTTACCGTGCCTGTTTGCTCCCCGCGATCCGCGCTTCTTAGGCTTTTTGTGACCTTTACGATCAGCATTACGTGAACGCCCAGGCTTATTGCGTCCCCGCCCCTTCTTTTTCCCAAGGATGTCGTAACTATTGATTACAAAGTTACCAACAAATCCATAAAGATTGATACCACCCTCTTCCGCAATCGGATCACGACTCATCCACCTTCCGCTCACCTGATCATAGAATCGATATCCATAATAGTACAACCCAGTGGTCGAATCTTGCGGTTTCGAGCTAAATCGATAATCAAATCGCGAGACCATCGATCCACTTACCGCAATTGTTTTCCCGAACGGATCATACTCGAAGTGCGCAACTACTTCGCCTGCTTCGCTCAAATATTCGCTGATATTACCATTTCCGTCGAACGCTGGATAAAAATGCTCCCCCGAATCGAGATCACTTACAGCAAGAAGCCCACCAACACCACCAGCTTCTTGCATTCCGCCGCTTAAGTCTGATCCCCATGTATAGACTGTTTCTTTGTCGATTCCGTTCTCCCTCTCGCGACGGAAAATTTCATTCCATTTGTCGAAAACATGGAAGGTCGAATTACCAGAACTATGAACAGTCTTAATCCTTCTACTTTGAGAGTCATAGAAATATTCGACAGAAGCGCCAGTAGGTAAAACAGCGCGACGAAGCCGGTTTTCCGCATCCCACACTAACGTTGAATTAGCGGTCAAATCTGCTGGGACCGGACTACTCACAGAATTTCCATCAGAATCGTAGGTAAACGATTGCCCTCCGACAGATTCATACTGATTAAGACTATTGCTGACATAATTGGTAACAATCGAATCTTCAACGCTCGTAACCCGATTTCCTATCCCATCGAAAAGATACGCCCGATTGTAGGTAGGATCATCGCTATGAATGGTCGAAACTAATTCGTCGCGATCATTATATGTTAAATCAAGACTATAACCATTTTCGATAAATGAGCTCCCGCTAACCGTTACTGCTTCTCTTCTTCCTGATGAATCATAGGTATAGGAATAGCCGCTTACCAGCCCCTGATCAAAACTAATTGTGTTCGTCTGCACAGTAATTAGATCTCGATTTTCTTCATACGCGAGACTCACGGCATGTATTGGACCAACCGTTCTCTCCAGCAATTCACCATCCGAGGCATCATAAAAATAGTCGAAAGAGCCCGCAGATGATGTTACCTGTTTTAAACGACTTTCTGATCCATAACCGTATTCGATTAGATGCTTCAACGTCGTTCCATCCTTAAGAGATAAAGATTCGGGTCGAAGGAGTGAATCAGAAGAGCGATCCAGTATCTGAGTGAAAGCTCCATCCGAATATGAATGCTCCTCACGGACCGGAAGCATAGAAACCGGATCGTAGTTTATTTCAACACTACTCACCCCAACCGTGCTTTCGAGCACCGGACGGCCTATCCTATCACGGCTGATGATTACGGAAGGGGTATTTTCTGGATCGTTTTCATATACTTTGCTCACTAGGCGATTAAAACCATCATACCCATATCGAGTAACGACACCACGTGCCCATGTTCGGGTAATTCTGTTGCCCGCGGTATCATACGTAAACGATGGACCGCTTCCGTCTGGGTAGGTCTTTCTCAAAAGAAGGCCGGTTCCAGCTTCGTATACCCAATTTGTCTCGTCTCCAACATCACTTGGATTCCTTCGAGTAATCATTCCGATTAACTCTCCAAAAATACTATAGTTAAATTCCTGGTCGTAATTCGCAGTCCCTTTTTTCAGAATGATTCGATTTAATAGATCATAAGACGTCTGCTCATTGGATCCGTCTGGGTAATTCGTTCGGATTAGTTTTCCAGCCCCAGGCAGCACTTGCAACTGGTAAGCAAAGCTGCTTCTAAATCCGGCTGCGTCAGTGTAACTTTCAACGAGATTACTACTTTGAGCATATTCTGTAATGGCAAATTCTGTGTGTCTCGGTGATTTTTGCCCAACTTCCCTTCCAAGTGAGTCATAAGTGTATTGATATTCACCTGAGTCGCCCGGGAAACTCTCTTGAACTACCCTCTTCCCATGCAGGACAGTTTGGTAAAGCTCTGATACTCCAGATGAAACCGTGATTTCAGTTTGAAGAATGGAATCCGAATCAATGCGAATCTCATGGACGTCAGTATTTCCCACTAGATCTGTTTCTTCAACAATGCTATATTCTGATTCCGTAAATCCTGAGACGGCAACGCGTTCCGTTGAAATGATTTTGCCAACATCAGAATTTGCGTCAGGGAAGAGCACTTGGCGTGTTACGATCCAAAGACGCCCATCTTCTAATTCATGGAGAGAGTCTCTCTCAGTGATTACATCGGTGGCGGAAGCAGTGCTAAGCTGGGTATCATCAGCACTCTTCCCCGATCTTATTCGGTCACATAATTGATCATAAATGAAAAGGCTGGCAGGTTCCCCGGTTTTTGTAATCAGGCTGGGGCCGCAGTATGGACCCGCTCCATACTGATATTGCACTACCTGAACGTTTCCATCGAAAGCCGGTCTTGATTCCATTAGAATTCTTCCCAATGGATCAATGGTCTTATCGGTTGTCCTCGGACCGCTTGCTTCGGCAATCGAATGACTTGTACGGATTCCTCCAGTTAGGCCCTCGTAGGAATAATATTTTGGTATTACTGCATCCCCGGTCACTGAAAGGAGTTTCCCGTCTGGTGCTTTCGTTTCTACAATCGATCCTCCATTCGGTAGAGTTTCGGTCTTTATCAGATTATCCTCACTGTAACTGTAAAAAGTAGTATAGCCGTTTTCATCTGTGTTAGATATCACCCTGCCTTCGTCATCAAAAACCTCCGTGCTTGTCAGACTTAAATTTCCTGCTATAACAGTCTTCACCTTAGTTTTCCACTTTGGCATTCGCTCATCCGTCATCTGGAAATCGCCGGTGTAGGTTGTCACAATCTCTTCCTGTGCCGCGAAGTCTCCTTGCGCAGGGATCGCCAAACGGCGCTCTTCAATGAGCATGCCCACTTGGTTGTAGGAATAAGTCCACTGACAACCATGCAGATCAGTTTTCGCTGTCAGGTATTTTCCGTCCCACGTCTGAGTGAGAAGGATCCGCTCCTGGCCAGTGAGGAGATCGACTCTCTTTCTTTCCGTCAATTTGCCATGATCATTGCGAGTTTCTTCGATCCGCTCGTAATCAACCCAACCACCTCCAACATACGCCGCGTTTGTCATCGAGACGGCCCAACCTCGACTATCCTTCGTCGTCACTTCCCGCATCGACTTACCCTCAACCGTTGTTCCGCTCGCGGTAAGACGATTTGTCTTCGTCACTTCAAGTCCATCGTCCGGCAAAACTGCATAGGTATAAGTGGAAAGATTACCTTTCTTATCCAGCGATGACTTGAGGCGACCCTGATCAGGGCCCGCTCCGTGGTAACGGTCTTCAGTAATCAAACTCGCTGCATTACCGGCTCCATGCGAGACGTTTGATACCATCTCTTCCCGCTCCACATACTCGCCGTTGTCAAAGAAGTAAGAGTTGAATGTTTTCGCCACGATATTTCCATCGACGCGTTTTATGGTCCGGCGCGGACGATAGTCGACTAACTTCGGGATATCCTGAGGGATATTCGGCTCATAGCTGTAGTTTTCTTGGCTCCGAACTCCGTTGTTTGGATCACCAAAAGGCCTACTCCGCATCGTCATACGCTGTTCGTCATCGTAAGCGTAATCACGAACCGCTCCTGACCTCGCGACCTGCCGGGTGATTCTCCCAAATGAATTCGGGTCCCAGGCAACCGCATTGTAGCTTCGCGTGCGGGCCACCGAAGCTCCTCCTCCAAACTGTTCGGAAACTGAGACTGGAAGGAAGCCATAGCTTGTTCCGCTCACCTCATACGTTCCGGATGCAGGCGCCACTCCGCCTCCCGGAGCGCTCTGCAGTTCAAACCGCCGCTGGAACTCACGATATCCTGGCTGGCCTTGGCTTGGAGCTCGCGTCAAGGAACGAGAGTGCACAAACCCACCTTGAGTGACCACTTGCGACCAGCTTTCTGAAGCACCGGCACTACCGCCTCCACCTCCTCCGACTGCTGTCTCAGAGAAGTATTCGAACTTCTCTTCAAACGATCCAATCGTCCGAGTCACAGTAATTCCAGGGCTGTTTTGACCCCAGCTGTTCAGGTTTGCGACAACTCGAAGAGTTTCGATTGGTGTGCCTTGCCCTTCGTAGGACACCTCACCTCCAGATACTTGGATGATTTGGGAAGGTGCATACTTACGGATTTCGTAAGAGGTGTCTGTGAACCGAACGACGTCTATCAATCCAGCTGGCGTCTTCAGCTGTCGGAGGTTGCTCACTCCGGGGAAGAACCCTATCGAATCCGTGTTAATCGTCTCCGCACCGGTCCCAACGTTGGCAACGATCTCGATGGGCAACTGATCAAACTCGTAAACTCGCCCTGGATCAGTCACCATCCGGACGGCAAAACCACCCGCCTTCGGATACTCGACATACCCACCAGCTGCACGATATTGGCGCAAGTAAGTTGCTGTCTGCCATGTGGCCGGATCGCCTGTCTCAGTGACGTAGGTTACTCGTGTTTGCGTATTGGCCTCGCCTCGCATCGGACGGCCAATGATCGATTCGCCTGGATTTTCCGGATCGTCTGCAATCAGGAAAGAGATCGCACTACCATTTGCTTGAATGATTCGATACTCATTGTTGTTCCCAAGGCGAGTTCTGCTTTCGATCCGCATCCAAATCGATCCGTAGACCGAAAGAAAATTTTCGGATGCGAGATTCGGCACGGGAGCCTGGGAAAATAATCGAACGGATGCCGCTCCCAGCTCCGGCTCATTTGGGAAAAGCGCCAAGTTCACTCGATGTGAGATCGATCCCAAGTCCTCCGGACAGTTCGATCCCGGACCAGAACATTCATCATCGGTATCAGAAGAATCATCGGACTCATCATCACTGCCACTACAATCCCCACTTGAATTTGGAGATTGAACCCCATCACTAGTCGCACTCGAAGAACTATCCTGATCTTTTGATCCATCTGGCACCGGCGGATTAGAGCCTAATACTGATAAAGTGGTGAATAGAAATAATAAGAAGAGGAAGGACACAGGTCTCCTCGGAAATAATACAAAACTTACTTTAATTAATGACTGTTTCATCAGGTAGGCTAAGGAACGAGTTTACTTATTTTTGAGAAATTCGGTTTATCGCAGCGGATGCAGCGTAGGAAAGAGCCTGTTCAGAGCCTTTGATAGACTCTAGTAAAGGGAGATCGTTCTCACTCCCAACAAGTCCGAGTGCGGCGACAGCGCTGAGTTTCAGATCAGATTGCGTGAATCCATTTGCATCGATCTCGATTTCAGTGGTGTTGCTCATGCGCTCATCGGTGAGGACCTCGCGGCAAATCATTGAAATCTCAGGAAGGTTCATCTCGGCTCCCACCTGCAGCGCTGTCATTCGATTTGTCTTGCTCGTGACAATGTTACCCGATGCTATTCTGAGGACGACGCTTTCTAATGCCTCTCGAGCTTCAGTTGGTTTCGCAAACTCACTACTTCCCATCGCGAAGTGAAGTGCGGACAAGGAAGTTCCGACCATGTCGAGTTCCAAGTTCTCCTCCTCTTGGATCATTGCCAGAATTTCATGAAAGGTTTCATCTCTCTTTTCTTGATCTGGCTCCATCGCGACGTCGGGATCTGGCGAGGCAATCCAAAGAGTTAGGTGCTGGATCGCATAGTCTCGAGTGACTTCCGGCACTTCCCCATCTTGGGCACAACGAATCAGCTCTGCGGTGTAAGTCTCTGGATCAACTCCCAAAAGCCGAAACTGCTCCATGATTTCATTGGCAACGACAAACCAATCATCAGGACGTCCTTCAGGATGGCGACGAAGAATTGCATAAAGCTGCGCAAGAGTTTCCGGATCGTTGATCTCCGGGATCGCAACGACTTCGCGGACAGCTTCGACTCTCTCTCTCCAATCTTTCGAATCGTCGGAAATGCTAAGGAGAAGAGAATCAATGCGTCTCTTTCCTTGCGCCGAGGTCGCCTCAGAAATTGCCGTGTCGATCTTCGATTCGACCACAGCTGCTATCTCTGGTTTCGCCGTTCTTGTAGGAACCAACCTTTTTACGACTAGCACGATAGCAGCGAGGGCCAAAATATACAGGACCACGTAGACAGGGAACGGAATGCGGAAGTCTGACTCTTTGGATTCCATTTTCAACTAGGGAAACGGATTAGAACTTAGGAACCAAATTGTCTTCTAATGGCGCCCGAGGTGATTGCCGTCAGCGTCGTAAAAGTCGACATAGTGACAGTATCCTCCGTTGAGATGCGCCGGATAGCGAAACTCTAAGTAAGCCACCCCATCATCGAAGTCCGCCTCGGTTAAAATTCGTGTCCGGGTTCCGTCGAGGAAGGTCACTCCCGCTTTGAAGATCGTTACCTTAACGTACCCTCCTGGTGGAAGGTCAGTAACAACGAGCGGAGTTTGCAAGACTCTGGCCCCATCTGCGGTATAGCCAATGAAAACGGCTGCATCATTTCGAAGCGCATCAGAAAATCCCATGGTCGTGACGCTTCCAAACGACACGATCGGACCCGACTCAAAAAGGCGGGCCGCCAAAGGAAGGCTGCCGGGCTGCCGGGCGAGGAGGAAAAGGCGCTTTCCACCCTGAAAGCGCTTCCGCTCACGAATCAAAAGGTGCGGAGAGGAATCAACAAAAAGATCTTTGGAAACTGCCGGAAAATTTCGCCAGACCGGGCGATCTGCAAAGAACGCGGTGGGTGATTCGAAGTCTGCGGTGTAAACTTCAAAGTTGACGGACCGCGTGCTTCCATCGGCGCGCTGAGCCGTAAGGGTGACCGTCCCGGGTGATGCAAATTGATGCTGCGCCGTCTGCCCCTGACGCACAAGGTAAACAGAACCATCCACGGTTACGGAAGTTTCGGCGCCCGGAAGAGCGGAACTATCAATTAAGAGCAACTCATCACCGATTCTTAGGTCAAGTGATGGATCAAGAAACGCTTCCCACGGTTGCCATCCAATCTCGAGAGAACGTGCATCGGTGCCTCCCTCAAAGGAGAGATTCAGTGAAGTTGGTCCTGTAGGGCTGAGCGCGACATTCGAATACCAGTGTTGACCGCTGAGTCCCTGCGAAATCGTCATCGGCCCTGTCGAAGCCGCCCCCGTCAAATCACCTTGATAGCGAACACGACCTTCAAGAAACGCTGGCGAGACAAAGCTTGTATTCGCCACTGGATAAATATCGTTGGCACTACGGGCTCGGTCCGTGATCCAATCTCCCTGACCGTCTCCATCTGAATCGAGTCCCGCAGCACGAATAACCCGCAGCGATTGGATTTGGAAAGATCGCCGACCAACGCGATTGTCGATGTAAATCGAGAACTGATGGCTGCCAGCGGTTAGCCACGGGGTGATCACCCGTCCAATCGATGGGTTTCCTCCGCGGAAGCGCATTGTGAATGGACTCGTTGATCTTCCACCAACCGAAGGCACAAGCGTGAGAGTTTCTTCTTGGCGCAAGGTTCCACGAAGACGACCTGTGACCTCAAGAAGCCAGTACCCGTCACTGGGCACGGAAAAGTCCCAGGAAATATCCCCACGAAAGTTGTCCGCAATCAAACCGCCATCGAACCACTCCCAAGTTGCACTGGAACCAGTGTATGTTGTGAGATCGATTTCACTGACAACTTCAGGAGTGATATCATTTGAAGCGTTGGGATCGGTCCCTAGATTGTAGACCTCATCATAATCGCTGAAAGAGTCTCCATCACTATCCGTTAGGGTCGGATGAGTTCCGAGAACATATTCCTCCAAATTCGTAAGGCCATCTCCGTCGTAGTCACCGCGCTCCCCCTCTCGCTCCATATCACTAGATCCGTTATCCTGAGGATCTAGCCCCATGTCCGATTCCCAGGTGTCGGGAAGGAAGTCATCATCAACATCATCAGCGGTTGGATAATAGCTGGAGAGAGCTTCCGTAGGGATCGGCTCGCGATCAGCTCCTGGTGGCGCCCATGCGAGACTGACATGAGATCCTTTGCCGTGACCTTGCTGATGCAGAACTTCGAAGAAGTAGGTTTCACCCTCCTGCAGAACAATTGGGTCGCTTAACTGTGAGCTATAGCGATCCCAGAGATTTTGGGAAAAGAAACTCACTCCCTGCAATGATCCGATTTCGGTCGAAAGCTCCGCGATCTTTTTCTTGTGGTATTTACTCCCAGATACACTGGAGAGATAGAAACTCGCTGAGGTTTTCGCGCTAACCCAAAACCGATATTCTCCGGAAGAGGGAGCGACAAAGTAACCGCGAAGCCTCGTTGCAAAGTAAGGACCCTCCATCGCCCCCGTGCTTGAGCCTTCGATGAGGTCAGTCTGGTCTGGCTCTCCGAAGTAGCGGTGATCCGTCAGGGTATCGCCGAGATGATAGTAGGGAAAATCATCCCAAAACTCGTATCGAAGATGGCCAACGAGGCTTTCCGGCTCGAACGGATCGAAGTTGTAAAGGGTTTCCTCGGCATGCGTAAGACCATCACGATCTGGGTCTGCGCCCGCAGAAAGTGTCCCCGTTTCGATAAGCGAGGGATCAAAGCCATGCTCTAACTCCCATTCATCTTTCAATTCGTCACGATCGAGATCATTGGGCTCACCGCCGTAAAGGGACAGATGCTCGACAGGAAGGACCTGAAGGGTTCGATGAACATCTGTTTGATCGGGTCTACCGATGATTTCAACCTCGGCGAGGGAAAGAACCTGATTCCCAGCGCGACTCTCCCCCAAAAACTCAATACGGACGAATCTCGCTCGCTTTGCACTGGTGAATCCACGATAAACAAGCGCGCGAGCAAATCCCGAGGTTTCAAAATAGCTCTGAGAAAAAATTTCATTCCGCAGTTCGTCTAAAAAAACAAAACGGAAATTGGAAAGGCGGTTTTGATCTTCGTTCCGGTTCCAAATTTTGATCTCGTCGACCTTGCGCTCCACGCCAAGGTCGACCTCCCACCAAGCTCCTGGCTCGTCATTGGTTTCCGTCACAGAGCGAACCGCCCATTCTGGATTTCTATTCCCGTCAATCGCTAGGGCAGCCTCACCGAAGCTGTAGGTGCTGGATTGAGTCGCAGTAACACCTTCTTCCTGCGTCCAATTGACCTGACCCGCGCCATAAGACCATCCCACCGCAAAATGAGCAGATCCTAGGTCTGTTTTGTGGAGAACCTCAAGAAAGATGGTTTGCCCTTGAACCAGGGAAATGGGCTCACTCGATTGTTGGTAATCGACCCGGAACGCTCTCTTCCATGTGCTGCGCGTTAGAAACGCAACTTTCTGCCGACTCCACTTCGTTCCGTCTTCTGATATCGAAAGTTCAGCGCGATCATCTCCGGCAATCCAAAACTGATAGTCCGCCGTTTCGGGGGCGGTGAACATTCCTCTGATTCGTGACCCGCTCCTCACGAAGTCTGTTGCCGGCTCCATCTCCGACCCTGCCGAACGAACTTCGGAGGGATACTCATGGAACTGGGTTGATCCCGTTAAATGACGGACCTCAATGCCAGGAACTTCGTCCCATTTTTCCAGCTCCCAGGGAGAAGCAAACCCTTTCTGCTGCGAACTCGAAAAAGCGAAGAAAACCAACCAAGAGCCAACAAACGCTGTTCGCACAGCCCGTGACAAAGAGAAAGAAAAAGTGTGAGGAACCATGGTGCTCGGTAATAACCTATTCTCACCAAAGATCAAAGAAAACTCTCTGTCGATATCTTCACGCTGCCCCACTAAAGCGCTAAATGTCTAGCAAACGAGACGGAATCGTGAATCTGTCCGAAAAACATCAAACCAGCCTAATCCCCTCTTTTCAAGGGGGTTGCGGAAATAGATAGTTCCCAAAGATACTTTCCGTCTAATTTTTGTATAAATTTGAAAAAAGTTAGACCTTCGCAGCGAAATCGACAAATAAACCCTCGAATGTATTGCATCTCCACCCCTAGAGACCTGTTTTCATTGACCGAGATGCGCTTTATTTCAGGAGAAGATCACGACGAAGTTGGCCTTGCCCCAAAGTATCTTAGCTGCCTCTTGGTCGAAGCTAGAATTCCAGCAAAGTGAAAACTACATAATGCAGACTAATCAGACGCTATGCCTAGAATGCATGCACACATGGGTCAGCAATGGGATTCCAGCCTACTATGTTCACATGAGAAAACGCTCCGGATTTTTAACCTAATAACTGTGCGCTATCTTTATACGCAGCCAGTTTAAGAAATCAGTTCATCAAGGCTTACTTGTGCGCGAGCGCAACAGAAGAACGATAACACTGACCATCGCGAGCATTCCTAGGATGTATGGCCAGAATGACGAAAGATCGTGAGCATTTCGATTCTCTGAGGAAAGCGGAATCGGGTTGCCGTTGGGCTCCGCACTTTCGGTCGCCGCAGATGGTTTCTCAGGACTACTGTTTTTAGCAACAGCGATGCCAATCTGATCGCGATCGGCAACTTTGGTCGCTAAAGAATTAGCCACCGACTTAACTATTTCCGGTCCCGCTTTTGCCATGATCGATATCTCAGGCTCTTTGATGGATGAAAGTTCTCCGAACCGACGATTATCAGCCGCTAGTCCCAACCTCCCCATCGTATTAGCCACTGCAACGATAGATGCTCCGTAAAAATCTACAATTCTGTCATATTCTACAGCAGCAAAAGCACCTCCGGATTCACCAAATGGATCTAAGCCTTCCTCCATGGAGGCCTTCTTTGCTTTCAATTCATCTGAAAATTCAATCTCAATCTCTTTGAGCCGTTTGACTGAATGATCCAAGATCCAATCGAGCTTTTCTTTCGAGAGGTCACTTGTCTCGGGAATATGCCCTATTGTTAGAATCACATCCACCAGCGTCGCGTGATTGCTTGTTCTCTCTTCGTCGCTAATTAAAGTTTCAGCCAACCTCCAAAGATTTTCTTCTAGGGTCAAATTGGTTTCGTAGACGACAGCATTTTCTTCGTTCGCGAAATGATCGGCGAGGTGTGAGTATATTTCGAAATCATCACCTCCCTGAAATTCAAATATTCCCTCATGTGCGATGGCTAACGACGTAAATAGCAATAGTATCGACCTGCAAACAAATCCAAACCAGATGTCCCTACTTGATATTTTGTGATTCATAAATTCTTTTCGCGCCTGAGATCTGCTGGTTATTTTCACTCCCTCCTTTTTGCACCAGCGCTTTGTAGTCAACCATCAGATTATGGATTTCTTCATGCTGATCACTTGATGTATAGTGCGCACTCTTCTTTTCCAGCACATGCTCAAGCTCATGAGCAACGAACCATGGGGCCTGTATTCCTCCGTTAAGAATCACCGTGTTCCGATACTTCGTAGCGAGATATTGTCAGGCAATCGCTGTATGCAACCCTTCCCCGTAACTTCGCGCATTCAAAGCTTGAGAAGTTTCCGAGAAAAGGCTGGGAGTGACAAACACGTAGATTGTGCTCGAATCACCGCTAGTTCGAAGCTCGAGCATCTGTTGAGCTCCGTAGGGAATATAGTAGTCTCCAACTGCAATTTCGTCATTAGTAGTATCGCTTTCCGTTCGCCTCCGCCGCAGCCAAAATGGTGACGGATCGCTAAAAGTTGTCGAATCGCTAAAGTTTCGAGAATAGTTTGGATCCCATTGGACTTCTGCTAATTCGCTGTCGAAGCGTATCCCGGTTTGGGCGAAACGCTCGCTGACACTTCCTTTCATGTGATTGGAATGCGCTATCGCCAATGGGTGGTTTCGAAGCACGAGAAGAGATTCCTCATATGTGCCACTTCGAAATTTTTCACTCCATTCCAAAGCAAACTCCGGGAGAAAGGACCCCTCTTCTTGTGTGCCAAGCCCAAAATCGACAGCCGTCGGTGACTTCTTCAGGTCGAGATCAACCAGCAAGAACGGAAAACGCACGCCCCGAACTTCAGCATCATTCCGCACTTCAAACCCTTCCCTGAAGAAAATTCTTTGAAGTACGGGGAACAAATGGGATTCGGAAGTTTCGCTCACCTGACCAGGATTGCTCTGCAGATAGGAGATATACCCACGAACTTGTTCCAACTCGAATTCAGGTCTCAACGCAATTTTCTCTGTTAAAGATTCCCACGGGCAGCGCCGATTCAAATTAACCGTATATCGAATCCAAACGAAATGGGAAATTCAGACGAACGAACTCCAGTTCGGTTCGGAAGAAAGGTAAAGCCGAATGATTGGTGAGCGAATGCTGAGGATGTGAGAGCACGCAACGACGAAGCATGAGCGAAGCAAAAATCGGGAACCAACTGACGAAATGAACGAAGAGAATGAGGAAGATGTGAACGGAACGAGCATCCTCAAGCGCACGTCTTATAGGGCTTGTGGCCAATTAAGGTGAACCCATTTGAGTTCGGTTTTGTGTTCGCCTATTTGTTCACCTCATGTTCACCTCGATTCCGAAAGAACAGATACCGGACTGGGAGGCGTGGTTGCACCGATTCTTGCTCGAATTCCGGCAGCCATCCCATGCAAATACTGCCTCTCTCGAAAGCTTGTATCTGGGAGAAACAGACCTCACCGAAACACCAGAATTCGTGGCAACCTGGCTCAATTTTATCGCAGAGGAAACCAGCCTGTTCGAGACCCGCGAAGCGTTTCAGCAACAATGGCGAACTACGCTGATCGCGCCGCGCCCCCCACTGGATGAAAAGCCCAATAAATTAGGAGTGAAGCGGTCAGAACTTCCGGAATACGTGTCGAAGCTTACCGACTACCATCTCGCCCAGGATGCGTTTCATCAGGCGAGAGAGGATTATGAAACCAAGCTCAAAGAAGGGAATGCCTTCCGCAATCAATTCAGCGACGACGCAAGCGGGTATCGAAAATATGTCGATCAGGTCAGTTCCAGTGATCTGTCATCTTTCCTTGCTTCCCCGAAATTGATTCCGGTGAGAGAAGATCGGCGTCAAAGGCACAGCTACGTTTGTGGAGGAACCGGATCAGGAAAAAGCGAAATCCTGAAAACCATCATCCATCACTACCTCACCCGAGATCCTAATTCGGCCATCGTGATTCTCGATCCTCATGGAGATCTTGGAGAACAAGTGGCGAGATTTAAAGAGAACGCTTCCAGGGATCGATTGGTCTTCATCGATCCAGGTTTGAGCGAATCCCGAACTCCCACGTTGAACCCGTTTGACGTTCCCGAAGACCTCACCAGCCGAGAACTCGACACCGCTCAGCAGGAAATCACTGAACAACTTGGCTCAATTCTCGGGGAGGATACTCAACTCAGTGCCAATATGGAGGTCGTCTTGGCTCCTTGTATTGCCACGCTTCTGAGGCGTCCCCATTCCACGTTCACTGACCTGCAACGATTCATGTTTGATGAGCGCAACCACGACTTGATGCAATTCGCTTTCCGGCACCTTGAGAATCCAGCACACATCGACTTCCTGAAACAGGAGTTTCACACAACCCGACAAGAGACGAAGCAAGCGATACGAACCCGACTCCAAATCCTGCTGAACTCGACCGTGTTTCGCAACTTTCTCAATGGCCCGAGCACCCTTGATTTTGAAGCGGCACTCGAAAGCAAAAAACTCATCATTTTTAATGTTTCCCGTGCGAGTTGTGGAAAAAGCACCGCCCTTGCGATCGGGCGCCTCATCATGGCGCAGCTCATGGGAATAGCAGCACGCCGGGGGATGTTCTCAGACAAAGCCAGAGCTGCATGCAGCCCTATCCACCTGTTCGTGGATGAAAGTCAACATTACTGCACTTCAACTGTGAAAGAGATTCTCGATGAATCTCGAAAGTTCAAACTCTACCTGACGCTCGCGAATCAATACATTGGCCAATTCGAGAACTCTCAGATTCGGGAATCCGTGGAGCAGAACACTATGATCAAGTTGACCGGTCTCATGAGCTCCGAAAAAGCCAAGCAATTGATGGCCAAAGTCATTGGAACGAAGCCGGAACAACTGGCAACCCTAGGTCAGGGACAGTTCTTTGTCAGGCTTGGGGAGCTGCCAGGGTTTCTCCTACGAAACAGAAGCGATCTCATCGACTACCACCATTCCGTGGATGATGAGCAGTGGGAGTTGATGAAGGAATCTCAGTCGGCAAGTTACTACCGAGACATTCCCACAGAATCAATTCAAGCGGTTCGAGAAGATGGTCTCCTTCATGTGAATCAAACTGAGGACCCACAAGGTGACGCAATGGCGACGGGTCCCAAATACCCTCTCAATCCACCAAAGCGAGTTGGTCATGGATTCGCTTAACCTGACTCGACATCGTCTTTCCGCGATCAAGGGGCTGGCAAGATACCAATACCTGACCCTGGAACAGTTTCTGAGGCTCAACGTTTCAACGAGCAAATCAAACCTTTCTAACCGCGTCCTCATCCCTCTCCGAAACAACCGCCCTGCCTTGGTTCAGTGCAACAAACGAGGGGCCATGAAAGAGGATGTCTACTGCCTAACAAAAAGAGGCGCCACTGAGGCTGAGCTTCAGATGGGAATCTCACCGGTCTACTACCCGAAAGATGGGATCCAATACGAACGCGATTTTGAACATCGGACGGGCACGATCGACTTCATGATTGCCCTCGATCAATGGGCAGCCTCTCACGACTCTACCGTCGAGTTCATCCACACCTACTTTCAAGGAACAGGTTCACAGCAGGGAGCGTGTAAGTTTCAACGAGCCACTGAGTTCACTCTTCGCAACCGGAGAAAGTTCGTGCCGGATGCTACCTTCCGACTTCACATGTCAGATCATGAAAAGCGCCTCTTCGTGTTCGAATATCACCGGGGCAATGATAGCGGAAGGATTGAAGCGCAGCTGCTTCAGCATACCCAGGCGCTCGCTGAAGGACTCGTGTCGGACCACTACGAGCATCCCTTTGCCCATTTCGTCCTCTCAATCTATGAACAAGAATCAACGAAGGCGGCCGTGATGAGTCGGCTTCGGAAGCTCGCAGCCTTTCAACCGTTCTCCGATTGTTTTCTGTTTCAAACCCTCCCGTCGCTGGCTCACTCTTTCTCAAAGGGTTGGAAGACTCTCGAAGACAAGGGCGCTGATCACTTCTTCGCTTGAACTTTGCGACGAACCATATCCTCCAGCTCATCCATTGTCTCCGTGCTCAATTCTCCCGAAAGCTGTGCCTGGTGAGACGCCATTTCTTTTTCGAGCTCGTGGGACAGCTTCATTTCCTTCGCCTTCAACTGATGCTCGACAAGCTTTTCGGTGAGCTTTGCCTTCAGGTTCGCTTTAATGGTCCGTCTTTCGTCGTCCCCCAATGCCTCAATTTCACGAACCTTGGTTTGACTGACGGCTCCGGACTCCTGCTCGAACGCCTGCAAGTCGATGGATTTTCGCCGGGCATAATCATCAGTCAATCGCTCAAGGTGTTCAGGTTCTAACTGATGCCGCACCAGCTCTAGCAATGACTCACCCTCAACACCGAGCCTTTGCTCAAGCAACTTCAGTTCATGACGTCGTTCCGTCAGCTCCACTTGATGAGTTTGTCGCGCCTCTTCGCGAAGCATTGCCAGTTCACGATCACGGCTTCTATCCTGAGACTGCGCTCTTCTCTTTTTCTCGAACATCTCCTTCTGATGTTCCTGCTGCAATTTCAGTTTTTGATCCCAATCCATTATTTTCCCTTCTACGCTTGTTTGACCCGCTCAAGAATCGCGAGAAGAGAAGCGTCATCCGCTTGTCGCCACTCTTTCGCTTTCTCCAGCTCCTGTTCCAACTTGAGAACTTCCGTTCGAAGCTTCTCAGTCTGACAATCGATCTCCGTTCGTTTGGCCTCCAGCGAATCTGCGAGGGCTTTTGCGAGCCTTTCCGATTCAATCCGAAAAAGACAGTTCTGATCTTCAAGGGATTTTTCTTCGTCCTTGATCCTTGTGTCGATCAAAGCCTCTTCAGCCGAAAGCAGATCTCTCGTTCTCCGAACCCTCTTCTCAACTCCCTCCTGAAACTCTCGATCGAATACTTTCTTCTGATCGGCCCGTTGCCCATCCAGCTCATCAGAGACGAGCCTGACACAACGCTCAAAGTCTTTGCGTAAGCCAAACCGAAGCTCTTCAAAATCAGAAACTCGGGCGAACAGTTTATTCAACTTGGTAGATTCTTCCTTTGGAGGATCAAAGTGTCCCCGGTTAGACTCATTCACCCAAATATTGCGACCTCCCAGTTCGCGATAAGAGCCCCTGTCCGAAACAAAACGCGGAAATCTAACCACACACCGGGAAAGCCTTTTGGCAAACCCAGGAACCTTGCTGACCTCATTGGCCAACCAAGCTTCGTCTTCTTCAAATGCACCCTGGTCGATCCTTCCTTTTTCATCGACGTACCCTGTCAGGAACTCGTAAAGACTGGTGATGACTGATTCCTTTCCCAGAATCTGCTTTCGCAAACGCACTTGCGCTCGAAAAACCAATCTTTCGGCCAGCGTTGAAACCAGCGAGGCGCTTTGCTCCCGAATGGTTCGACGAGCCGATTTTGCATAGTCTGCATGAAACCGAGCCCCCAACTCAGAAGAGAAAAGCGAGTGGAACAAAGCAGGTGCTTCAGCCTTCAGATAGGAGGCATATTCTTGCGCGGATTGGCAATCCACAAAGAGAGCCCTGCTTGAGCCATGGGAGACGCCGATCATAACATCTCCAGAATTTTCTCGATTTCCTGATTCTCCTGAAGAGCAATCCGTGCTTTCTCCGTTTCCGATTCGATTTCTGCCTGAAGCAATCGCTTCTGGGCCTCCAAAGAGCGGAGCAAGGGAGCCTGTTCCGCCAACATCCTCTCCTTCCGCCTTTCCCCTTCCTCAGAAAGTTCCTCGCCCCTCCGCTGAATCTGCTCTCCAATTTGAGATCCCTCGGCTCGAAGACGATTCACGGTCAACTCAGCAGACTGACTCAACGAAGCCATTTTCGCATCCAACCCAGCCTCGAATCGAACCGCCTCAAGGAGTGCGTCGGCGCGGCGATATGTGTCATGACAAGGCATCCCTAGAGCATCCCAATCTCGGACCCATCCGACTCTTCCCAAACCCACGACAAACCAATCGACCAGGGCTTCAGAACCTGCCGAATGATCGACAAGCGACCAAAACTGAGACTGCCATTTTCGAAATGTGAAACCCGCAAAAAGCACTGCAAACTCCGGTTTTCCAACCAGCTGATTACACCGATCCAAATCAAACCTCTCACCGTCCCAACATTGGTTCACGATCCCCTTCGCCGAGCTTTGCAAACTGTCAGCACCAGATCCGGAAAGATAAAATCTAGGATCGTCAATCGAGCTGGAAAGCGCCTTCATCTTCAAGCTCAATCCTAACCTTGAACAGAGACTAAGCAAGATTGACATCCTCCATATCCTTACTAACTTCGCGCCATGCGAGCCCAAGTAGTCACGATATTCAGCAGTTTTGTTTTTTTGATTCATTCTTCACCAGCTCAGACAACAGACTTAGAAGATCGCGTCGCCGAATTGGAAAAACGAGTCGCCGAATTGGAGGGGGCTCTCGGCAAAGGCGACAAATCAGTTTCCGAGATTGCCAGCGATGAAACGGTGCTGTTTTCTGACGGTTTTGAAAAAGGTCTCAGCAACTGGACAACTGCGGAATTCAAAAGCGGCAAATGGATTGATGCTGACGGAGGCAATGTCGGGGAGTTTTCTTCATGGCGTGCGACGGCAGAAGTCACAACAGAGCAGAAGAAAACGAAGGCTGCCTCGGGTGACCGATTCGCAACCACTGCCAGACAGCAAGACGGACTTTCGGTGATCTTTCCAGAGAACAAGAACTGGACAGGCTGGTACGGTCATCGCTTCCTCGTCACGAAAGAACCGATCGATTTAAAAGGCACCTCCTTTCCGGTCCTTACCCTGTCCATCATCCTTGATTACTTCACGAATCAGGGAACGAAGAATTCCGCGATGGTGGGATATCTCCGTGAAGGCGAAGGCATTGCCGATTTTCAAGCCCTCATGACAGTTGAGCAGGCCATATCAGAATGGACAACATTCGAGATCGATTGCTCCTCAATTCCCAAAGACACTCCCGTCCATCTTGCGATTGTCTACAAGACGCCGAATTCCAAAGCTCTGTCCACCAGTGGACTTCAGATTGATGATGTTCTCTTTACCGATCAGTAAGAGACGACCGATCGCGTCATGACGCAGCCCAGCGAGCCGCTGAGGCGATAGCCTTTGCGGCAGCGATTTTTGTCCTTTTGTCGCAATCAAAAGGATGGGCGGGGAGCACTGTCTGAAGTTGGGCGGTCGGACGCGTTATCGGAACGATGACAGTGTCCAACCCCAACTGAAGAGTGTGCGGGGCGGGCCGCATTTTGTTCCCCGTAACGTTGGTTCAACCGTTGGGTTTCTTGTTCGTTTGGTTGTTCACCAGTTCCTCATCAGTTCCCAGTTGCGGCAACCGTCGGCTGAATCGTGGGGTCAATTGACAAGAAAAACCTCCCAAATCACGAACAGAGAAGATTCAACCATCGATGTCCCGCCGACTGACCGTCTGAAAAGTGAAACGGGCCGCTATCACGAACGTGATAGGGTGCTGGAAGGCGGTCAGTCGGGGGGACTTGTCCTCCCCGTCGGTTGCCGCTCCTAGGCCAGTTGTTCTAGTCACTCAGCTCTTTCCGCGTTGCTGTAGGTGAGGTTCACTACGTTCAGTCTGTTGTTGAGTGCACCTGCCACCCCATTGAAATTGGAGCCTATCGCTGGAAGCGGCGAAGCATTCTTTGACTATTGCGTGCTGTCACTCCAAAAAATCGTCGGTTTTGGAATTGCTCGTAGAACACGTCAACCCATACTGCATCACATCTCATGAAAGAAACGTTTTTCAAAATTTGTCTCGCTTGTTTCAGCGTTTTTTCAATCGGGGCACTCACGGCGTACAGTGTATTACCGTCATCGTATAAAACACTCTCGGAATTAATCGCAATTCTCGGTTTCATTTGCGCTTTCGGAGCAGTGATTGTTTCCGGAATTCTTGCGACCAAGTTTTCGAAAGGTGAACTCATCGCCGGAATACCAAACAGTAGAATCTCGTTGCCTGCATTTTCTGCTTTCATGGCTGGGGTTGGTATTTTCTTTAGCTTGCAAGCAGCTCGACTGACCGCAGTTTCCCTTAAGATTGACGCTATCTCTCAAAAATCTGCAATTTCGGAAAAGATCGCAGATGAAGAAATTGCTAGAGTTGAGAGCATTCTGAAAAATAATGAAAGCGATCTACAGGACCGGATCGTCGCCATAAAAGACATTATCGATGTAATGCGGCACCCTATAGTGTCGGCGTCAAACGAAGGAGTGCGTGATAGCTTTTACCCCAACGTGGACAGGGGCAGGCGACTCTTCCGTGAGCTTCTCAGAGGGAAGTACGCCCCCTCATTTCAAGAAGATGACGAAGAAGAGCTCTTCAGAAAAACAATTCTGATAGAACTTTCTCGAATGGGCTCTCAGAACAACTTCGGAGACAATACAACATTATGGGATTGGGAAAGCCCTATTGGGATTGATGTCGCAAGTGAATTTCCTTCCGTACGTCAGATCATACCTGAATCACCTTGCGATCTCCGTCACCTCCATCCAGATGATTGGAATTTTGCAAAATTATCTAATTTTTCAACCACTGATGAGAGAGCTCGCAAATGGAACCTTTTCATAGTGGAAAAAGCTGATTTCCAAGGTGCTGATTGGACAGGAGTAGACATAGTTCGCGCAGATGTCCCACAGCCAGAATTCTTAAACTCAACCTTGTCCAACGCTTCGTTTCTTTACACAAAGATAAGAGGAGCAGAGTTCATAAAAGCAGTCGATTGCAAAAACATTCAATTTGTTAACTGCGATCTTTCAAGAATCAGTATAACTGGAGGCAATTGGACAGAAGCCGAGTTCTACAATAATCGCATGTGGCGCTGCCACATATCCTCTTACCACGAAAAGCTCATATGGAAAATCAATCACGGAGATTTCACGGGAAACGACCTTCGCAGTGGTTACACCGATATACGATTCCAACATGCGCAAGAAGTTTTGCAATCAAACGATTTTCGAGGATTTTATTTTGATAATGGACTTCTGATCGAGAATGCACACTTTAGTGGCCAGACCCTAACTAATCATAAATTAGATTTGACCGGCATCACGTGTGCGGACGCCCTAAATATTTCAGACAGCAGCTTTCTCGATACTGCGTTCACAGGAAGCTCTCTGACAGGCATTGCTTCCAATACAAGCTTCACATCTTGCCAATTCTTTGGGGCCGACCTTGGAAACCTTTTCTTCAAAAGCGTTGATATATCCGGCAGCACCTTTGGTTTCATAAAGGAATTTCCCATCACTGTATCGGTGACTAAAACCACACCTCCGTCCGGAGAGATTATATCGTATGTGATTGGTGAGGCGCCACCATTTATTGATCACTTTTCTTCAGCAACCATTCTGCCTGAATTCCCATCTAGATCCGTATATATTGATATCCCGGGATCTATCTTCCCGTTTAATGTGGAAGATATAAAACTAATAGAAGGCTTCCTTCATCCGTTTGGTGGATATAACTATTATTTCTTGAGTGATGAGTCAAACCCGTTTTTCGTAGACATTACAGACCAAGAAATTGATCCAAAGTTTCTTAGTGGACAGTTCTTAGGCACCTGGATGAAGCTGGATGTTCGGAATTTTCTTCTAGAAGAGATTGACAAAACAGTTCCGAAAGTTGATCGGGATTTACGTCAAATACTCACTAATGCGAAGAACGAGCTGCTTTTAATCACGGAAGAATCAACTCTTATCCCGGAAGATGAGAATGCAAAAAACTGGGAAGCATGGGAAGAACGAAAAGCGTGGTCACTCGATACCGCAATTACCGCAGAACTTAAGTCAGTGATGAATAGGGATCATCTCAATACGGCAGAGTAACGCGTTTGTTTAGCCTCATGCTCCGAGTCAGACAGAATATTCTATGCCAACAGACTAAGACCCTTGGGGAGATGAGGCGAATAGCGTTACGAATGAGAGGCAACACCTCTTTGTGTGATTGGGATATGATATTCAGGGCTGGAGCTAAAGACTATTTGTTGACCTGAAACACTTAGAATAGGAATCCTACTAGCCTGGTCAACTTCGTTCCTTTTATTCTTTCCTCGTGGACTCAGAAAGACCCCAACCGCGATGCGATTGGGGTTCAAGACCCGCCTTCGAACGAAATCTTCAAAGCGCAGATGATTATCGGTTGCGTCCACAGTCTCCACCGGCACGAGGAGAGTTGCTTTCGCAGCCGTATTCATGCCGAATCTGCCTTTGTCTCACACTGTGATTGGAGAATCGGATACGTTCATCCAGCGGGAAAATACATTCTAACATAAACATAGTCGAGAAATCAATACTCTTCGGCGAGCATGATTGTCAAAACTCGACGTGTGCATGCAGGGTTTGCAGGATCGGGACTTCCTTCCCGAAGTTCGTGATCATAGTAATCAATCTTCCAATAGAATTTCTGGCAATTAAATTCGAAACTCCCGAAATCATGTTCACCGTAAGGATCGTTATTAGGATGGAAATCTGTGAACGTTCGAACCATCTCCATCAATTCAAGATTCGCTTCCAGACCGAGGCTAGCAACTCCTGAAGTGGTGAAAATATCTCCACCAGTCAGCGTTCGCCGAAAGACGTCATTAGCGGAGCGAATCGCAATCTTTTTGTGTTCACGCTCCTGAGGAGACAATTGAATATCCTGATGGGTATTGGTAGTTTGAGGGTCATCAAAACCTTCGAAAGAAGGGCGCTTGTTCATGGTTAAGTGGGATTAAAAAATGAAAAGTTTATGATTGGACGAGCCCTTTGGGAGGAGAACGCCCAGGAAAAGCAAAAAGCTCTTCCGTGAGAAAATTGCAGTTTCGGTATCGCCAACCCCGAGATGTGAAACTGTGAGAGTTGATCCACTGCTCTTGAAACGTAAAGAGGGCTAGATGGTTCATCCCGGACAACTGAGTCGCCTTCATTAAGTGCTCCATCCGTTCAGAAGTTTGGCACGCAACGAGAATTCGAAATTTGGTCACGCTGTGCGATGCAATTTCTGGATGCTTCAGGATGGTTTGGCGGGCCTTCAAATACCGCTCCATTTTCCCTCGGAAAGACTGAAGGTTTCCTTTTGTTCCACAGGAAGACTGAGTCGAACGATCCAATTCCAGAAAAAAGATGACGGGCGTTTTCCCGATGGAGACGAGAATCGTACCGTCTGGCTTTACCTGCCGGCTGGCGAAGGCCAATTCCCCATCTCGCCAGAAGGAGAAGATGGGAAGGTTGGCATTTTCACAGTCCTGCCAAAACTTGAGCCAGAATCTAGCCACTTCGTATTCGTGGCGTTGCAAGGCATCTCCGATTGGCTTGGTGGCTCTTGCAGGAACATAGATTCCGTCTGCCTTCAACAATTCGGCACCCTTTTTTCCCAGGTAATAGTAGTATTCGCCGTTCCACAACATGCGCCTTCGGTTGATGTATCCGGCTCTTACGAGTTGGTTGAGTCGGCGATACATTCCCTCGTAACCCGTAAATGGTTTTGAATGTCTCTGGGTAGCTTGCCCTATCAATCGAGAGGTTAGACAGAAACTGCGCAGCTGTAACAGGAGGAACCGATCACGATCAGAAAGTCTTAGAATTTTTTGTGTTTTGTTAGTATTTCAGGTAGAACCGGTATATGCCAAATTCGAAATTGTTGCAAGTTTTCTTGAGATGGCTTCGAAAATAGCACGAAAAATGTCCGTATTTTCTAATCCCCCCTTACATGCCTGAAGCATCCTCCTGGATCGATTACAAAGAACTCAAACGACGAGTTCCCATCAGTAAACTACTTAACCTACATCAAGTTTCCCTGGACCAACGCGGCGACAATCTCGTCGGAAAGTGTCCTATTCCATGCCCGAATCAAGACAACTGCACCGAAGTCGACAACTTTTCAGCTTCTGTGAGCAAGAATTGTTGGCGCTGCTTGACTGATTCATCTAGTGGAAACGTTATTTCTCTTCACGCCTTAATGACAGGGAGAGACCCGGAGAATGACAAAGCTTTTCGAGAGGCCGCTCTCGAACTCCATGAGAAATTTCCCCGTGACGGAGAATCAGCTCCAAACCCAGTTGAAGTAACGGAAGCATTAGATGAAAAAGCGATGCCCGAGCGAGATTGGTTCTCCCGTCCAAGTGAAAAAGAAATTCCTGATGAAACCAATCAGCCTCTTTCATTTGCCCTGCAATTGAAGAGCGATGTCCCCTTCCTTCTCGAAGACAAAAGATTCTCACCCGAAACTATTGAAGAGTTCGGTTTAGGGTGGTGTGCTAAGGGGATGTTCGCGGGTCGGATTGTGGTACCGATTCACAACTCGGAAGGAGAGCTAGTCGGATATGCAGGAAGGGGCGTGAAAGAGAACGATGTTCAAAAGCGCGGGAAGTGGCTTTTCCCAAAAGGATTTCGAAAGAGCCACGAGTTATTCAATCAACACCGACTCGATGATGACGATGTGAAAGAAACCGGGGTGGTAGTGACCACTGGGTTTTGGAGCGCAATTCGATTGTCTGAAATAGGCGTGCCCGCAGTCAGTCTCATGGGGAATAGTTTGAGTGATCTTCAGTGCCAATTGATTTCCGAGCGCACTGGCAAAGTGTGGTTAATGATGGATCGCTGTGATCTCTCCAAATCAAACCTCCCCTTGATTGCTGCCCGTCTCGCACGGCATGCATTTGTTCGTTTTCTCGCCTATCCAGAGGAATCGCTGGCAAGACAACCCGAGGATTTGACGACCAGCCAGCTATACTCAGCACTTCCCGAAGAACTTCTTCGTCATTCTTAGCCGTCGCTTTATGCAATCCGTGAATCGGCGACGCAATCTGATCTGCAAATCAATGACGGTTCCTCGAGACAACGAGATAGGTCCAGAGGCGTTCGAACAGGTGCTCGCAAGCCTCCATAGTATTCGAAACCTGGAGGCGGGTTTCCAAATTCAGAGCCATACAGACTTTGTAGAAATCGTTTGCTTCGCGAAAAGTGAACTGTTTCCGGTCATCGAGTCACGCATCCGGGCAAATCACCCAGATTGCCAATTTAGCAAGAGCACATTGATTGCAGAATCTCAACACTGCGGAGCTATAAATCCCAGAGAAATCGTTCTTCTTCCGTTCAAGAGATACCCGCAATTTGAGTCACAAGGAGAGCATCGCCACATGGCACCCGTTTCCGCGTTATTCGGCGCGGTGGCCAGTCATCACGGGACGTTCATTCGAGTCGAATTCCGCCCCCTAGATTCTGGATGGAATCAAATCGCACATTCGATCTTGGAACATCTCTACAGCAGTGAGATCAATGCACAGCCTTGGTATCGACTCGCCCTCGTCTGGGCAGCACTGAGCCCATCTCGGGCTCAACGGTTAACGAGGAAACCGTTCTACTTTTTGCTCCGTCTTCTCGATCCGTCTCGTTTTCCGTCCAATCGGCATATTGCAGCAAATGAGCATCAAACGACGGGACGGCACGAGCGAGAATCAGTAAGCGCCTCAATCTTCGACAAAATCAATCGACCGCAATTTTCGGTATCCTTGGTTGTGGGAACGACAGAGGTGAAAAGGTCGAAAGCAGTCTTTCAAATCAGAGATGTCGCCGCGGCCTTTCAAGTCTTTGCCCAACCGCAAATGAACTCTTTCGCCCTCGCCAGACCAATTACAATGTTCCACCCCGCCCTGTCTCGAAAGCGTTGCGTTCTTTCGACAGAGGAATTGGCTACGATCATTCATCTCCCAACTCAATCGGTCTCCATTCCCAAAATAAGGTGGATGGAGAGTCGAGAGTTCGAGCCGCCTCAAGAACTAGATGGCCAACCCAACCCAGTTGCCACGGTCATCGGGAAACTCCGTTTTCGAAATTCCACGACTCAGGTGACGATCAACAACGAAGATCGCCGTCGACATTTCTACATCTTGGGAAAAACAGGAATGGGAAAATCGACTCTGTTGCAGAATATGCTGGTTCACGACGTTAAATCGGGAAGAGGCATCGGGTTGGTGGATCCCCACGGTGATTTGGCAGAGAGCGTGCTGGCAATGATCCCGAAAAACCGAAGTAACGATGTCATTCTCTTCGATCCCGGAGACAATGAGTTCCCAATTGCTTTCAACATTCTGGAAAACTTCCACGCGATGGAACCGAGTCTCATCGCTTCGGGGGTAGTATCCGTTTTCAAAAAACTAAACTCGGACTCATGGGGACCTCGTTTAGAACACTTTTTGCGCAACAGTCTCTTGACTCTGGTGTCTGCCGAAAATACGACCCTCCTCGGGCTGCAACGTATTCTCGTCGACGATGAATATCGGGAAAAGATAGTAAGGCAGATTGAAGACCCGCTGCTTCGAAAATTCTGGCACACCGAATTCGACGTCCTTCCCGCCGGGAAAAGAGCTGAAGTGATCTCTCCTATCCAGAACAAGGTTGGGCAGTTTCTCTCTGCGCCTATAGTTCGAAACACTTTAGGTCAGGTCAAATCTCGCTTCAATTTCCGATCCGCAATGGACCAGCAAAAAATTGTCATCGTCAATCTCTCAAAGGGTCGGCTCGGAGAGGATTACTCAAATTTTCTCGGTGCTCTGTTGGTCACCAAGATCCAGTTGGATGCGATGAGTCGAGCCGATATTCCTGAAAACGAACGAAAAGACTTTTTTGTCTACGTGGACGAGTTCCAGAATTTTGCGACAGAGTCATTTGCCACGATCCTATCTGAAGCCAGAAAATATCGACTCAGTCTCATCCTTGCCAATCAATACCTTGATCAATTGATCCCCGAAATTGAATCTGCTGTGTTTGGAAACGTTGGATCAATTCTTTCCTTTCAGATAGGCACCAAAGATGCGGAAAAATTGAGTAAGGAATTTGGTCACCCAAATTTAAGACCGTCTGATCTGACAAATCTTGCGAAATACAACGCCATTTGTCGCATCATGAAAAACGGTCAGACTTCTCCGGCTTTCTCGATCTCCACCTTGCCTCCGCCAATTCGTCGCTCCAATTCAAAGGAGTGCGATAAAATGAGAAACATGAGCCGAACACGATACTGCACGAGCAGGTCAAAAGTGGAACACGCAATCCAGCGTTGGTCCAGGCAGTAGCTGCTTTCATCTGCCTTCGAGATCAGCACCGAAATAAGCTTCTAGAAACCTCACGCGTTCCGTCGGAGACGGAAGACCTTTGAGAATCTCTGACAGATGTTGCTTGGAGAGCGTCGACGAATCCAATTCGACGATATTGTAAATTCCAATCTGGTGAATGTTTACATTGAAGGAGCCGGAACTTACGATTTCTGATTTCCTTCCTTTCCTGGAACTTTTAAAAAAATGAAACACCATTAGGAATTGTGTTTCAGCGCGCTAAGAATCAGGCTTCGTTCTTCAGGAGATAGTCTCAAAAATGTTAGAAGCTCTTCCGAGATGGCACTTGTCCCTTCGTTGACAATCGAATGATGTCCTTGCTGAACAACGTTTCGATTTCGATCTCCCTCTGAAGAGATTCCATTTACCGGTCGAATCAGATCCATGGGAGGTAGGCGCATGTACTCTGCGATCAGGTCGACGTCCCGCAAAGTGATCGGTCGATCCTTATCAAAAACAAATCTCCTTCCGTGATAAGTCTGTGTGCTTTCTGCCTTTGATTGGTATCCGAGGACCCTGCCCAGTTCAGCGTAGCTGATTCGGTATTTCGAAAGAAATTCATCGACCGAATCTCGAATGAATTGCTCATCAATCCGATTATCAGGCTCTCCGCTACCGCCTTTTGATTGAGGCATCACACAGAAGTCTAGGAGTTTTGAAACTTTCGTCAAGGTGTCCCCATGGATATAGAAATTCCCTGGAGAATGTCTGTACAGATTGAAGGGGAAATGGTACACTTATATACCTCCAGTTTTTAATCTCCAATATCTCATGCCGTCAAAATCTCAAACCCCGAACCACATCATCAGAAATCGCAACAAACGCATCGAAATCTTCGTCGAGAGAGGACCTGAGGAAAAGTCTGAAGAAGCATTTCGTATTCTATCGGAACTCTTTTTTCAATGGGGGATTTATGAAGACAGTGAATGAAAGCTGTACAATTTTTTGACTGATTATTAACTACTAGTTTATACTAACAAGACATCGTAATATCCA
Source organism: Verrucomicrobiota bacterium (assembly GCA_039027395.1). Classification (GTDB taxonomy): domain Bacteria; phylum Verrucomicrobiota; class Verrucomicrobiia; order Methylacidiphilales; family JBCBYL01; genus JBCCKK01. Next base: position 37,778 of record JBCCKK010000001.1, read on the forward strand.
CAATCGGCAACGAACAGTATGTAGCAATCTACCTGAGAGTTAGCACTCAGGAGCAAATGCGGGATGGTTACGGCCTTGAGGCACAAGAGAATAATCTACGGGATTATATCGAATCAAACCGTGTCCTGGGATTTGATGAATCAGAGATTCGATTCTTCAAAGACATCCACACCGGATCAGTGCTTAATCGCCCCGATCTTACGAAGCTGATTGAAGAAATCAAAGCGGGTCACGTGAGCGCAGTAATCGTATGGAAAATAGATCGGCTATCCCGCTCTCTGAAACACCTGATTCATTTGGTCGAAATCATGGAACAACACGGTGTGGCTTTCATTTCCGTGCAGGAAAACATGGATTTTCGAGGAGCGATCGGGAAATTGGTATTCAATTTCTTTGCTTCGATTGCAGAGTTTGAACGATCATTGATACGAGGAAGAACGCACCAGGGAAAGATTGCCTCTGCTGAGATGGGGAATTTCACTGGGGCCGTTGCGCCCTATGGCTACTCCAAAATTAGAAACTCCGGAAGAAAGGGCAGCAAGTTGGTCATAGATGAGAGACAGGCAAAGTGGGTTGATCAGATTTATCAATGGTATGTGTCTGAAGAAATTGGGCCAGAGGCGATCGTCAAAAAACTGCAAAGTGACTTAGGAGCATTTGACGGAGAGTCAGCAAGAAAGCACAAGTCGCATCCTACAAAATGGACGATTGAAATCGTCACGGGTATTTTAACCAATCCAATCTATCGAGGAGAATATGTCGCCAACAAAAAGGATGAAAACGGCAACCTACTTCCGGTGGAGAAGTGGACGATTCTGAAAACCCCCGCCATCATTGAGCCCCTTTTTTGGTTTCAGGCACAAGAAGCTCGTCGGAGTCGGAAGGCGGCACACGGAACTTACGAATATCTTCTGAGGGGCCTCATTTATGACCAGACAATGGGAGGAAGAAAGCGCTTCAGTGGAGTTTCCCGAACGAAAGGAGGCCATTCCTACCGACGAAAAAAGACTGTTGATGCCAACGGACAAGTGTTCCCCGCCTTCGAGATTCCGGCAAAGCAATTGGAGGAGTATGTGTGGGGATTAGTGAAGAGTGCCATTCGTGAACCCCTTCGATTTTTTGAAGAATACACAAAAAATCGCTCACAACCGCGGCAGGATGTTGAGCAACTCGCAGCCATTAAGAATCAAATTGCTGCGATTGAATCTCAAGAGATTCCGAGAATCCAATCAGCATACGAAAAGGGCATTTACAGCGAAGAGGATACAGCGAAGCGTCTTCAGGAGAAAGAGGAGAAATTGGCTGTGCTGCGCATTTCCGTTGAAGAGCAGGACACTCTAGTGGAAATCGAAGAGGAAGACCGGAAGATTCAGAAGAACTTAAATGCCATCTCTGAAAAGTTAAAACACAAGATCGAAAATCTTACCCGATCTGAAAAACGGATTCTCGTTTCGCTCTTTGTAAATTCCATTTGGTTGTGGCGCGATCCAAGAAACCCGAAAGGAGAGATTAAAGGGTGGATAAGTCTAAATTTCGATGACCACTACTTGGGCCGAATCGGCCGGAGTGGTCGAACTCATCAGACCAATGCAGAAGCAGGAATCGAGCGGAAAATTCCAGAAACATGTCCAGGTGGTCAGCTGGCCCATACGAGATCCCAAAAACAATCAGAGGTCACAACTGTTCGAGAGGAAATGGTATTTGAATTCAGAATCGTAAAGCAACCAAAGAGTGTAGAACGGACCGTTTTCTCAATTCGAAAAGCGAACTAAGAGATAAAGAGATTTTCGAAGCAAGCCCTGAAATAGAATATTGGGGGATGAAATAGCTCAATCGCCTGCAACACAGAAAGCAAGAGCGGATATGGGCGTTCCAGAAAGCTGCAAAAATGATCCTGCGAACCACCAACGAGAAGATTGCAGGCCTCGTGTCAAAACGTCCATAAAGTTACTCTAAAGTCTCGTTGGGATTTTCGATCTTATCCTAACATCAGCTTACATCCTCGGCAGTCTAGCAAGGAGGGGTCACTAAGGCCTGTGCGTCATTGATCGGAACGTGCGGTTTGCCGCCTGTTCTCATATTCAGCATCTTCACAAGATCTGGAAGATCTGCATATTGAATTCGAGCTGGTGACTTACTGTTCACGGCAATCATTTGAGAAGAACTGTGGTATTTCACACTCCATTTTTCAGAGAGTCCCCCACTACTTGAGTTCGCACCACGTGAAATTGGGACAATCCTTAAATATGAAAACCCCTTCAACCGCGCAACTCTTCTATTCATGACGTGGTCGAAAACAAATTTACGATCAGCAAACTTTTCAAACGCCTTTAAAAACACAGACCGATATCTTGTGTAATTCACATGGACCCACACCTGCTTTGGGTGATGCAAAATTTTGGATTCCTCGAGTTGGCATATCGGGGGATCGTCCTGCTCTGACCTGGAGTAAGGCTCGACAAAAAGAGCATTGTTCGGAGTCCCCGCAGCCAAAACCCTCTTTATTCGACCTATATATTTTGAGATATCACTCTCCTCCCTGGCTGCGATAGAGACTTGCACCGAAGCGGGTAAACCAAACTTCAAAATGGCCAAGTTAGTCGCAACCTTATCTATCTGCGGATTTTTTCCCATTTGTTTTTTAGTTCATCTAAAGCAAATCGCGCAAAACTTTCTTGCCGGATCACTAACCTTAACAGTTACCTCGGGGAAGAATTAACCACGGTTACACTCTTACAAGCCTGCTTGCCATCTCTCGCTGACTTTTCCCGTTAAGCTTCAGGTGAGCGATCACCTCCCTCTCGTGATCACTCAGTTGTCGATACTTCAAGCGCAAGTTACCTCATAGAAAGGGCGCATTGTCTTCCTGAGGTGTTGCGCTCAATTCCTGAATTCAAGAAACCCAATAACCTCAAACTCCCAGCGTAACTTCAATCTCTTCGGTCACAGGACGAGTAACGATACAATAGTAGTAGAATCACGCAAACTACCGCCGTAACCACAAAGAGCTTCTTTAGGCTCTGAAATTTTTGATATGCGCCTTTCCGAGTTTTTCCCTCTCCAATTGGAGCTGGGTAAAACGATCTCTTACTAGATGCCAACTCAGGATCAAAGGGGCCACGTGAAAGCCCCTTCTCCATAACCACATCAAAGGAAGAACTGAAATCAGCCCGAAAAAAATAGGTTTTTCCACCTGAACTGAGCCCGATTTGCTTTGAATCGCGATTTACACTCTTCAATTCCAACCCTTTTGATAACACTTCGTTCAATGAATCAAAATCTACTCGAACCAGAATTCTATCTTTTAGATTATATGCATAAATTCGACTATTCGAGTGTTCGCCGGTATCTTTGTCCTCAACTTCTGCCTCAGCAAGAAGAACATCATCGGAAACCCATCGCCATGCCCCAATAGTACCACGATCCAAAGAATCGAATGTCACAAGTGGTAACTGGACACCGATCTCTCGATAACGTCCTTCCCCTCCTATCTCATACATGCGGACAACATCTGCACCATTGACTAAAAGTAGTCTACCATCGGGACTCAAAAACCCCGAACCTTCCGAACCCCAAGAAGTTCCTCCCAATATTCTTTCATCCGTCACTAATTCAATTTTTTTTGATGGTATTACTATTTTTTTAGTGAAAACGATCACCTCCGTCCCCCCTTTAGAAACTGAAGCCAGATCTTCTTCTACCATCTCAGCCTTAATGGGCTTCCCAACCCGTAGCCAGCTTGGCTTTGGCTGATTTAAAAAAATCCTATATTCTTCCGAATGCCCATTATGGGAGAGCACAAATCCAGGGAAAGAAAAAATGACGAAAAACATGAGAACCAAACATCTCATTTATCTATTTCTGTATTACGATATTACTATAGATTGAACTCGCCACATTCTCAGCGAATCTCAATTTTATTTCGTTACCTCTCTCTCCCGGAAGACGAATAGAGTCTAATGCGCCCTCATTTGATAAGAATTCAACCTCAATCAGCGTTCCTCGAACAGGGTGAAATTGAGAAGTATTCCCGTAGTAAGTATCGCTCAAAACCGCTAAATCCCGATACTTCGGATCCCGATGTGTCCCGTCTGCATCGAACGCGAGTATAGCATTTAGAGTCGCAGCTTGGACGTTCTCACCAAGTCGTTCATCCTCCTCACTATTTACTTGATCATTTGTTCGGTTCAGATACTCAGTTCCGCGAGCGGTTCTATTTTCTGCCGAATTGAAATGGACACTAACAAATACGTCTGCACCTTCCTGGCGTGCCATCTTTGCGCGCTCGGAATTCTGCACATATACATCAGACTCACGTGTCATAAAAACCCTTAGATTTTTTCCTTGAGTGCCAAACATCTCAATAATCTCTCTTTTCAACTCCAACCCATACACTAGAGCCAAGTCAGCTTCCTCAACCGAGCTTTCTCTACGAGCTATGGCGCCGGGATCAAAACCTCCATGGCCCGGATCGATTACTACGACCGCCGGCACCTCCATGTTAATCAAATCAATGGAATCCTGAAATCCCTTGATTTGTAATTTTACTTTCACTCGGTTTAATCCAATGGGAGGCACATTTACCCGAACAGAAGTATTACCATTTTCATCAATAGTTGTCTCAGCCACTTCGTTGTTGATCCTTTTGAACCCACTCGAACCGTATGATATCGATGCCTCGAAACGATCACTGTGATGCAGACTGTTCGACCAATTGCCTCGTATAGTTTCCAAATCACCATCTTTCAATGCTTCGAGAGACCAAATGACCGTCTTGCCTCGAAGCATCTTCCCTACTCTTACTTTCAACTCACGATGCGCAATTCGCTGATTGGACGGATCGATTTTAACGAACGGGGTCAATGGAAGTCCTTCATTAGGAATTTCAGAACCTATGATTTCGCGACCCTCTTCATCCCGGACTCGCGGAGACAGTTCTACTACATCTACTGGTAACAACCTTGTATCCAAACTATACTTTAAGAGTCCACCCAAAATATCTTCGTAATTAATCCTTAGTGAATGATACAAAATACGAGCTGCTGCGAGCGGAGTCTTATCGAAGAGCCCGCGATATCCACCCTGCGATAGAACGAAATCAGTTATGTCTTCTAGGTCACCTTCTGAAAGAATCTCTTCAATCAATCCAAAATCAAAGTCCTCAACCTCACCAATCCCAAGTTCAGAAATCATTCCTGCAGCGACCACTAAGTCAGAGCTCTCATCGCTCAGCATCTCAAAATCATGAAGTGTCGGCAAATCTTCAGGTCGTGTCTCTGTGTTGGGCTGATCAACAACTTGAGAACCTGAACCGCCGTAGAATCCAGAAGCTTTTCTCGCCATTCGGTAGTATGATATCACTTCACCAGTTTCCGGGTCAACCACGTCAGGGTCGTGTCTATATAAATCGTAATGATATTGAAAGGAGCGGGTACGATTTTTCTCCTCCGTTGCTTTTTGGCCTTTTTCAGAAGCAAAATATTTCAAGGTCCCTAGAATCTGTTGAAGCGCTTCTTCCGGATCCCAATGAGCTTCCGCTTTTTCCACCAACATGTGAGTTCGGGCTTTTATCTCCGAAGCTAATCCCGCCATCTTGATCTCCTCGTCAATCTCATTAATGATTGAATCTGTTGCTACATTTCCACCTTGCGCCAGAAGAATCTGGTGATACAACGGATCTGCTTTTTTACTCTCAGAAGGAAGCTCCATCCATTTCAACGTGCTCTGAAAGTCATTGCGAACCTCTACCTCCTCTTGAAAAAGCCTCAAAATTGATTCCTCAATTCTCTCGCGATAGTCATCTCTTGCTTCCTGTACGATTGCAAGCTGCTCCGAATAGAATTTTCGATCAACTTCTGCATAAGCTGGATTTCCAACAAATACTTCTGAGTTTGCCATCGCATCGTAAGCAGCGAGCTCGTTCGCGTGTGCAGCGTAAATCAGATTACGTAGTGAGTTTTCTATCGCTTCACTATATTTTGTCCGGTTTGCCATCAACGATCCGATGACTTCGTTTAGCTGATGATGTGCAAAAGAGTTCGTAGCTTCACCCATCAACCGTTTTTGCTCTGAGTGGAACCAGTTCTCTCGATTTTGATATTCGCCTTTCGTTTCATTTGGGTTTCTCCGGAGCAGGAATTCAAAATAGTCTTCCCAGCTCATTCGAGCATCACTTGCATTTAATTTCTGTGTGAGTTCGGCAATCAGACCATCCCAACGACTCTCTGAATTCAAGATGGACTCCAAATATTCCTGCGACTTCCTCACATCATTCAAACCTTCTAAGCGGTTTTTAAGAGTGGTGAAAAAGGTCCAACCCTGGTTACTCCTCTTAGCAAAGAATTCGTCCACGCTTCGAACCAACTCGCTCGATGACGCAAGTCTCCTCATTTCCGCGTATTGCTCAATTTCCGCGTATCGGAGAGACGTTTCTTCCTCAGCTTCGTCAGCTAGGTTACTCAAAAATTCGAACCTCTCGTGAAAAAAAGCGTCTTTCTCCTGATATAACTGGATTATGGGGTCTCGATTCTCTCTAAGATACTCCTCCCATTGCCCCTGTGACCATGTGCTTGGTTTTGTTGAACTAATCCCAGAGATTCGCTCTTCGTAGTCTTTCCTAACGATTTCGAGGATGCGCGATTTTTCCTCAGACGCCCAGGTGATGTAGTGCTCGGGGAATCGGGTCAGAAGTTCCGATTGTCGTTTGAGATCCTCCACCTCTTCCTCAAGGGAAGTTGAGTTTTCAGCAATATCTTGAGTGTATTGTTCTATTTTTACATCTCTGGACTGGTAACTCTTCCAGGCGGCATACTTCTCAGCCCATCGACGAAGCGATGCACTTTGATAACTATATTTAGCCCAGAAAATCCCTGCGTCGTAATCTGCTGCTAGTGACTCCCAATTCTGAAAACTAGCGAAGTCACCGTACAACAAGGTTGCTGCTTGACTATCCGGACCGGGTGTTCGTACCCATAATCTTAGATTTCTTTGTGCTTCATATATCTCATTAAGGAGCTCTTCGGACCTATCAAGACTTCTTCTAAAGTCACTCTTAAACAATTCGTCATCGCTGTCGGACGGTCGAGAAATCGGAAAGAAAATTTGTAGATCTGTCGAGTGATCAATTTCCACTTTAGAAGCAAAGATCTTGCTTATAGCAAGACTCAATTTTTCCGCCCGAAGAGACTCTAAATCAGATTCGAGTGCGACTTGTTTTTGAAGAAATAATTCGTCGATTTCTTCCAAGCTTCTATAATCTATCGTGCCACCCACATTGATTAGCTCCAACTCGATCCATCCATACATTGTATCCGTGAACCATGGAAGCTTCTCAAGACCCGCTTCAGGCCCCCAAAATTTCTTCGCTACTCGAATGATGGCAGCATTTCTCTGAGCTTGATTGAACCGATCAACCCGATAACGGTCTTCTATTATAAAGGAATCTTTTTCGCTTGGCAGTCCTTCTAACGTATTTAAGAGCTCCAGTTCTCTCTGACTTATTTCGCTTAGATCCAAAGTCGCTGTGTTAACTGCATATCCATTCCGAATACCTTCTCGATAGACCCGATTATTCTCGGAATAATAAAACTTTAGGACTTCTTCGATTTCTTCTTCAGTCCAGGGGACCGAGTGCTCGGATACGAAGTTTGTATCTAATGATGGGTCAAGTAGTACGATTCTGTAAAACCAAGATCCTTTAGTGGTTGGTTCGCTAATAAAATATGCAGCTGAACCAGTGGTGGAGAAGATTGGCTGATCATAAGTTTTCTCCCATCTGAAAGAATCAGTCGAACGCTCAATATTGTATCCGTATGCTCCCAAGTTTTCTATGTTAAGCAACCATGCTTCTCGATCTATGCGGAGAGTTGGAATGTCGTTTGCACTTGATCGTTTACTTGAAAGCAAAAGTAAGAAAGAGGTAATAAGCCAGATTGGCTGCTTTGAGCTTCGCCATTTCATTTGCATGCGGAATAGAGTTTTGTGTCGTTTCACTGCTTCTGAGACAGCAACGAACTGGCAAGCCTTGGAATTGGTTGAAAGGCACAATTCCTTGAGGACTCTGGCGTGCAGACATGTTAAAACTTAGACGTTTGTCTTTGATTTTCATTAGGCTGAATATGGCTTTTAATTGAGATCGAAGGGTTCAAGAATCAATCACGAGAGTTTGAAACACCTTTGCATTTGCCTTTTGAAAAGGAGTAAGCAGACAATTCCAGAAGATCACCAATAGGTTGAAGTGATCTCTTTGATAAAAATGATATCTATGGAAAATTCCAGCTGCAGCAAGGAGGCTGTATGCCCTCAGACAGGAGCCTAGTTTTTACCCGATCAGTTTTTCAAACCTTCAAGATTAACCTGGGTCCTTTCTACTTGCGATTTTTCTAGTAGTGGGATTACTACTTCTAACTCAGAGGTCGGCTTTTTGAGAAAGCGGACATCCGAGAAATTCTTTCATCTCATTAATTATGAAGATTCTAAAGAAAAAGGGCAAATCGGTTTCGAGGTTTTCAAAGGTTGTTTGCTCTGCATGCCTTTTGGTGGCGATCTCAATGCA
>JBCCKK010000002.1:0-30679 GCA_039027395.1 Verrucomicrobiota bacterium
GCTTAAGAAAAGCAAATTTAGGGTGCCGCGAGATATCGGCTATGTATCGTTGCAAACCCCTTTAAAAAACAACCGAATTAGTGGTATGCGAAAAGATCCAAGTCGCATTTGTGCGATGGCGGTCGATCTTCTCTTTAACCTCCTCTATCGAAACCGTCTCGGACGATCATCAGAAGCGTATTCGATCCAAACCGAAGCTGTTTGGGTAGAAGGCCAATCGTTGAAACACCAGCCACCCGCGTCTTAAATGCTGCCTGTAACCGTATGTTGGTTGGATTCAGATCTTTTTAACGCTTCGACGCCGAAGCCAGAAAAGTAATCCGGCGCCTACACCAATCATCATGAAGGACGATGGCTCAGGGATAGCAACCGCAGTGACTTCGAGGTTGTCAATCGAAGTCCGATCTGTTCCAAAAATATTTGTCGTATCAAAAGTAAATCGAACATCAACGTTCGCCGTATTATCCAGTGCCGTAATAGACGAAAAATCGAACGAAATACGTGTCGGTGATTCTTCCACACCATTATCAAATCGCCCACTAGTTGACGTGTAGGTGATCGCCTGGCTACTACCAAAAGCATTAAATCCTCCTCCACCCACTTGGTATTCAACAGATACAGCATCGGCGCCGCCATGGGTAGCTCCACTTAACCTTCTGACAACATCGAATCCAACAGCTATCTCTTGGAAGTTGGTGGTATTGAAGGAGACAACCCACTGTTCCCAGCCTGCGCCGTTACTGCTTTGGAAAACAAATGATTCTGAAGTTCCTAAATTAAAAATACCTTCGGTGTCCGTCGCGTAGGTCCGACTATCGTTGGTATTAAAAGAATTTCCCACGATAGAGAGTGCAGCATCAGACGTTGCTGTGTTATCTACTGCCGAGTCAAAGTTGGATAAGTTCGAAAAGTTCCAGTAAGCCAGCGTCGCTGCGGATAGATCAATGGTTATTCCGAGCAAGCAGAGACATGGAATCAAAAGTAGTTTTTTCATAAGTTTCTTTCGTTTATTTGTTGTAATCATAATCATCTCGACAATTAGAGCAAGGCCTGCAACCTGTTAACAGTAACAGTAGAAATGGCAAATGATCCTAAACGAACAACGATAGCTCAGATTGCTCAAGCTGCGGGGGTCAGCAAGATGACTGTGTCTCGAGCTCTATCGAACCACAAATGGGTGGCAGAACCGACCCGCAAACGCATCCAAAAGTTGGCCGAAACGATGGGCTATCAACCTGATCCAGCTCTTTCTGCATTGTCGGCTTACCGTCAAAAGAAGCGCGCTCATATCTACCATTCGACTCTCGCCCTTGTTATTGATGAGCCTCGTAAAGGACTCAGGACACGTCGAAACCTGCGAGATCAAATCCTATTAAGAGGAGCACAGGAACATGCCCGTAAACTCGGTTATGAAGTGGAAATTTTTAGGGTCGGCACAACAAAGCGACAACAGAAGCGATTAAGCGACGTTCTTTATGCAAGAGGCATCCGAGGGCTTCTTTTAGCAACAGGCGAATGTCGCCAGGAGTCTCTTGCATTTGACTGGAACCGTTTTGTTTCCGTCTGCGTCGCCCGGAATCCAGGGTTCCCCTACTTTCATGCGGTGAGCTTTAATTTTTATCATGCTGCAATGCAACTCTTAAAGAACATCTGGCAGCTTGGATATCGACGCCCTGGATTTATGTATGATGAAGGTGCTGCTCGAGCTACCGAATATCAAGAAGTTGCCGCCTACGACCACTTTTCGAGAAAGATGGGCATCGATAAAGTCCCTTTTTGTAATTACACGGATGCTTTCAATAAACGGAAACAGTTTTTTTCCTGGCTAGGCGATCATCAGGTGGATGTGTTGATCGCTACCGAAGATACCCCACTTCAATTGATCCGAGAACGAGGTTGGACGGTACCTAAAGACATCGGCTACGCCTCGAGCCGAATTCCTAGAACATCCAACACGATTAGTGGCGTTAAACGAGATGTCGGACACTTGGGAAGAGTCGCTGTTGATATTTTATCGAGTATTATCCAGCGCAATGAAATCGGAAAACCCAAGCTCCCTTACGGGATTCAAATTGAAAGCGAGTGGGTCAAAGGGACGACTTTAATTCAGCAGCGAACCTAATTTGCTGCAATATGTTACAGATAAAGTTGTAAAAGACCCGTTCTTTCTCCTGCTGCTCTTGTCAGCCTCTATTCCAACACGCCATAGTTTCTAAAACTATGAAACACGCAATAGTAATTTTTTTCGCCTTACTCACAACGGGTTTGCTCACGCTTTTGTTGATTTGGCTCACTCCCGGACATGACGACTTGATAAGTCAGAAACCCCAGCAAAAAACAAAAACACTCCCAGCGAAATCTGTATGGGATCGAGCCATAGCAGATGTAGCTCATACGCGAGTGATTCACCCCCCTCAAAACAGATCTCAGGAAGTTTCGGAAGAGTATGCAGAAGCTGTCCACCAGGAAGTCCTTCAGGCGGAAAACGACCAAGATTTAATTTTTAGCACCCTGATTGACTATTTGAATAAGTTTCAAATCGCCCCGGTTGGATCCAATGCTGAGATCACTCAGATGCTTGTCAACTTCCAGAAGACACAAGGACTTCGCATGGATCAAAAACTAAAAATTCATGCTTCCGGTCAATTAGTCGACCCCTGGGGAAAGGCCTACCAGTTTACACGAAAGAGTGATCGATCCATTAAATTGGTCTCCGCCGGTCCAGACCGCACGTTTGGAACGCTCGATGATATTATGGCAGAGAACTTTGACAACCGTCTCGATTTATAGAACTGAACTACTCACTACCATCCCATTTCTGCCTGAATCTTTGGCTGAAGTCGTTCCGCAAGGTCTGCATGTAGTCTTTCACTGGGGTGATATGCTCCCCACCATCCATCTCCACGCTTAGGCGGTAACGACATGAATACAACACTTTCGCCCATTTCATCTGCAAGCTCCTCAATCCATTTGCCCATGAAGGCAAACTGTTCGCTAAGTAAGGTCATCGGTCCATTCAGTACGATGAGTTTAGCATTTGGATAGAGCGTTCGTAGCCGCTTGAGAAAATCACGATAGGCCCCTACAAAATCACGTTTCTCAATTGGAGCCCGACCTCCGGCTAACGAGCGGTCATTGGTTCCTAAGTTGATCAAAATCAAATCAGGCACCCATTGGTCAAATACCCAGTTCGTCTTCTGGTCCGGTAACGTCCAGTTGAAAAGAATAGGTAAGGTAGGCCTACCGTCGTCTTTGCGATTTCTAAACATCCCACGACCTGACCAACTCACCGCATGGTAATCCGCATCGAGCGCCTCGGCTAAACGATGAGGGTAGGCTTTTCGCGAGTTTTCTTCCTTTAGATTAAACGCCGATTTGTTGACTGCAGTTTCGGCCCCATAGCCACAGGTAATCGAATCCCCGATTGCTAAGATCTTCCTTTCACGCCTCGGCGGCTGAGAAAGGCTCCCATCTTGAGATAGGCGAAATCCCGCAAACGTTATACTCCCGCTATAATGGGCTTCTGTCCGCTTAATAATTTCGACACGACAGTGCTGACGATGTTTTCCTTCCAAAACTTGATAAATCGACTGCTCGGGAGTCACTTCAAACATGTGGCTCCATTTTCCGTCCAAGACAACGTCGAAGAACGCTTTCTTGCCTTCTAGCTCAACTTGTAATGAGGAACCTGAGAATACAGTTCGAATCGTCGAAGAAGACCACGCAAACTGCCCGTTATCTGTGAACCTACCGATTTTATGAATCTGATCATTGGTCGCTCCAACTTTTTTAGGCAGGGGTGATGTCGCAGCGGACAACATAACCGACATTGATAGAAGACCAAGTAGAGCCACTTGTCTGCGGAGAATACATGGAGTCCTATTAAAGAATGATAACATGGGATAATAGTGTTAATCTTGAGGGCATAGACAGCTAATTCAAACAAGGCATGATTTATTGACCTAGACCACCTTACCTCCGTCTTCAGAGGCAAGATGATTCTTCAAGAGATCACTGTTCGAGCTCATGACTGCTCACTGTGACGAGTCTTATGTTAGCTATTCAAGTTTTAGCCGATCCACGTAGATTCGAGATTTGGGCGCATCAGGATGTTGACCAACTCGAGTAAATCGAATTTTCGATACCCCTTGAGGAAAATTAACGCTACCAAAATCATATTCCACGATCTGGGATCCACTTGGCCGATAGAGATCAAACGAGGCCCCAACATTCATCCCGTTAATTTTCAAACGGTATTTTCCAGAAAACTTGCTTTTCCGAAGATCGATTTTGACTGGATGATTTCCCGAAGAGAGATTTGGACTATCGAATTCTATATAATCGCCATTATTATTTCCATTAAAACGAACCCAATGGCCTCCGCTGGACTGAGTGCTCGGCTCCACCGCGGCGCTAGCCCCAGATGCTACGAATGGGGTTGCTTCAGCTTCGACAGTAGCGCTTGCTGAAGCCCCTCCAACAATATCCAAGATGAATCGATCGACATAGGCTCGATAGCGATTTCCTCCACCAGAGGTCCCCACGGCTACAAACCTCACCTTCAAATCTCCGGCAGGAATCGAATATGCCGTTAGATCGGTATCGATTAAATCTCCTGGATTTCCATTGAGATCAAATCCTTCCATCACCTTGGTAGTATCAAGATAGATATCGTAAATCCCGCCGAAAGCATGAGGCACGAGCGTAAACATCGGGCGGTAGACTCCAGCAGCTACATTTGGAATAGTGAACTCAATCGAATCTCCGATACTGTTTCCATTAAACCGTATTCCTTCGTCTTCGCTAAGGGTTGTATTACTGTAGTTCGTATATCCTGCGCCTATAGTGCTTATAGTTGCAGACTCAGCCTCTTGTTTGACAATGCTCAGACTTGTATCTGGCGCCACCGAATCGTAGGTAGTCCCAACCCGCATTGTGTGATTATAATGTGTCACAGTTCCGGTGAGATTTGGATGTCTATAAATACCGGTTTTAAATTTGAGGGTATTCCCGGGAACATCCATTGTCATGTAATAGTGGCGGGTGGTTCCATTGAGAAACGTTTGCTGTTCTCCATTGATCCAGAACTCAACAAACCCAACATTCGGATTATTCGAACAGTTGATTCGAACGACAAATTCATACCAAGTAGCGGGCTGAAACGGCACCCCGTCTGTAAGCCACGGATTTGTACTGCCGTCTCCGGCGTCAAAACCATGCTTACTGTAACGAGATAAACGAATCTTCCCATCATCGAGTTTAAGCTTAAGTGGAGGAGTGTTAAATCCTCCACTTCTCCACTGATTGATAATTAAAAATTCGTTATCAAGAGTGGGGACGTTATTTGGACTAATATCGATGTATGACCTCCAACCATAATACCAATCATCTCCCTCGGCCTGATTTATAATTTCACCATTAATCTTCAGTTCTTTAACTTCTGAACGTTCCCCACTAGCCACATAATCACCATCTAGGATTTTGATACTATAGGCTTTGTTGAATTGTCCGGCAGGGTCGTTAACGAGTTGAATTCTATTTGGGCTTTGCACTTCTGATGACAAAAATGCACTGTCCATACTTCGATAGTCTGGATTTGCTTCCCAGAACGCTGTTCCATCTGCTCCATTAATTCCTTGAACCCCTAAGATCATGCTTACCACACCAGCCATCATCGATGTTCTCATGTAATTCTCCTAAATATAATATTAATGTAATTGCTACTTTTTAATTAAATATTGCCTGACTAAAATTTTCTAGGTTTTGATTCCAACCTCTGATTAATTAAATTCGTCGCCTGCGGAAGACGGCGAGGAGAATAAGAGCACTTCCTACTAAAACATAGGTGGAAGGTTCTGGAACCGTTACAAACTGGACATTGTCAAATTGTCCAACATAACTCGCTCCTGTTGCACGGAAGGATATTCGAGTCACATCAGAACCGTCTCGATCGGCAGAAAAGTTGAGACCACTTTGACTACTAGAACCAACAGAAAATCCCCAGGTGTCCGTAACCGTATCAATACTGATTGATACCGAGTTAAAGGACCCATCGATAGCGTATCCGGATGCGATTGACCCGCTCGTAGTCCCACCTGATCCATTACCAAAGTTGTACAAAATGTTACCGTTGTCTTGAAGGGTTAACCGCAGCAGCTCACCAACGGTCCCATTAATCGTAATCCTTTGATCGGCCGTAAGCGTACTGATCAAGGCATAATCGAATGTTAACGAACCCGATGTAGGAGTAGAGCCTCCGGCAAATTGCATTCGAAAATCTCCTGCTCCGCTCGACGATTGCTGCAAGACTGTCCCTCCGTTGCCCGACTCCGCAGTTAACGAAACTGCCGCGTTAATGGTAGTGATTGGAGGATCTGCCGTTGTGACCGTTGCCCCGATACTGAATGACTCAAAGTCGTAAAGCGTATCGGCCACAATGTTAGCAGCATGCCCAAGATTGCTAAGTCCCAGAACCAATAAAATTGAGGGGACTAGGTTTATGAGGCTTTTTATGTTCATGGTTTAGATAATCTCTTGATAGCTATTTGAATACAATTCATACTAAATACAATCAGTTGTATTTATGAAGAAACGGGTTTGCATTAAAGATATTGCAAGAGAAGCCGGCATGGATAAATCCACGGTCTCTCGTGCTCTTAAAAAGAGCCCTCTGGTAAAACCGGAAACCCAAAAGCGGATTCAAGATCTTGCTGAAGCGATGGGGTATCAGCCTGATCCTGGGCTTTCTGCCCTTGCTGCCTACAAAGCCCGTAGCAAGATGCGGACATTCCAAGCAAACTTGGCACTGATAGGAGCAGGATACACTCCTGAACAATTTGAAGAACTCTTCCATCTGGCCGAGTTACATAGGTTCCTTAAAGAAGAAGCTACGAAGTCCGGCTACCAAATCGAACTCCACTGTCCTGATACCACAACTAAAGCTCAGCGGCAGTTAAGCCGCGTTTTATATCATCGAGGTATTCGAGGGCTGATTATTCTGCACTCAAAGATTCCCACTAAGGAAATGGGATTTGCATGGAAATTTTTTTCTAACATCATGCTTTTAAAACCTGAGCATAAGCCCTTTATGCACTGCGTAAGCGTGCACCAACAGAATCTAATGTTTCAAGCTCTAGAAAATGTCCATCGCTATGGTTACAAGCAACCGGGATTAATCGTTCCTAAGCCAACACTTGACACCTCAGATCAGGAATGGCCAGACGCTTTTTACCTTGCTTCAACTCATTTTGGCTTTCCGATTCCGAAGTCGTATTTTGTTTTTGATGGTAGAAAATCAATGAAAGAGATCGGGAACGACTTCCGAACATGGCAGCGAAAAAATCGTATTGATGTTGCTATTCACGTTGGACGTGGGCTTTTTAAGGACAACATTAAAAACTTTGGATATTCGCCTCCAAGGCACTTGGGGTTTATCGCAACCGATCTTGACTATGACGACCAGCAAACCTCAGGACTCTATCGCTCCCGCCAACAGATTGCAAAAATCACCATCGACATCATCAGTGGCATGATCCAACGAGGTGAAAAGGGGCGGCAAGACAGCCCCTATTCACTCAACGTGGAAGCGTCTTGGCGCGAAGGTAATACTCTGCAAAACCAATAACCGTTTCAACGATCGAGCTTCACCCAAGCTTCGTAGAAACGATCCGCGAGAGTAAAAAGTCCTTTTGTTCCCAAATGAACTTTGTCCAGGTGTTTTAGGTCATCTACATCAATCCAAGCACTCTTAGGATCTTCTTCGCACACGGCTACGATGTGGTCTCGAACCTTATCTTTATGCTTTTCCCATCGCTCTTTCTGTGGATGGATGCGAACGGCGATAAACGGTAGATCCGGACTCTCAAAATCCTCACGCACTTTTTCCCGAATGCGTCTCAGGTTTTTACCGTATTCCATGGCGGCTTTTTCCTCCCGAGGAGCACAATCACCTTCTCCCTGATACCAAAAGAATCCTTTGATCGTTACATTATACCCTTCTTTTTCCAGATCTTGTATAGCGGCCTGTGCATTCTGCACAAAATGGTCATAGAGCTTTTCATCGGTTCGAGTTTCATCCGGATGCCAATGCTTGACGATGCTTGTTGATCCTCGTGCGATCTTGATAATCCCATACTCCCCCTCATGCTTGTCTCCCAGAATCTCTCCAAATGGAAGGTCAACACCAAACCAAGCAATGTTTCGCTTTCCTCGAACTTTTTCCTCCCACGGTCCCCACCCCGAATACTCTTCCTCACCTGAGTTGAGTAATACATACTTAATCTTTTTGTAGCCCGACATTCCCTTCAGTTCATCTTGAATATGTTGAACCAGGCCACACCCCACCATATTGGACTGACCCGCCATGAGAAATACATCAATCTCCTTGGCGAACCCCGATCCAACAAGAGCCATGGGTAAGGTTACGATTCCCAATAGTATTTTAAACGTCTTCATAGTCTGCTTTCCGTGTTAAATGTCATTTTTAATGAGTGCTCGATCTTTATCATTGTTATTCATACTAGGTTGATACTTACGATAGGATGAGATCGCCTCCTGGTAATACGGTGTCACTGTCGGCCCAAAGAGCAGTGGATCTTGCATCTGCTCCATCCAGGACCAAAGTAACCCGTCCATTCGATGAAGAACTCCCTGATACTCCGAATCCAGTGCGAGATTATATTGCTCAAGAGGATCGTTCTTCACATGATACAGCTCCACAAAGGGCACAAACGGCCCTCGGCCTGCATCTTCAAAGTCCACAGGCACAGTAAATGACCGATGAATCTTAAAATTACGGATCAACTTGAACTCGTCGGTTCGCACATAGCGCTGCTCCTTATCTTCGAAGAGACCATAAACCGCATCCCTATTTGAAAGCTCCGATTCTCCCCTGAGGAGATCCGCAAAACTCTCTCCTTCAATCTCTTTTGGAATTTCAATTTCCAGTAATTCAAGAAGCGTTGGCATCAGATCCATGCTTGATATCAACGGTTGAATCCGGCGCCCACCGTAGACACCCCCATCTGCCCAGGACACGATCACCGCGACTTCGATACCTGCATCGTAACAAGTCCATTTAGCTCGTGGCATTTCAATTCCATGGTCCGTCGCAAACACAACAATTGTATTTTCTTCAAGCCTCAACCTTTTTAACGACTCGTGAAGTTTTCCAATCGCTTGGTCGACTTCTCGAACTGAGCCCTGCAGCTGAGCCAAATATTCACGCACAGCATCACCGTCCTCGACATACTTCGGAACATTCACCCCTAGACGATCATCATGCACGGACTGATAACGGCAAAAGGGAGTATGTGTTTCGAAAAAACCAATCTGTGCATAAAAGGGCTGCTCATGATGTTCACGTTTCTGGAGAAACTCATCAAACTGATCTGCCAATTCGTTTGCACTAAAATCCTCGGAACTCAACCCCTCACAGAACCCTGTTGCCTGTTCTTCTCCGGCAAATTCATGCTGAAGACCGATAAGTTGAGTGTGATATCCCTCATGCTTCAAAATCTGAGCAAGATGCCTCACTCCATCCTTCTGTTTCCAACACCACGGAGCCTGCAGCAAGCCGATCATTCCATGACTTTGGGGGTATAACCCCGTCATCATCGAAGCTCGGCTGGGAGTACATACCGGACTGGTGCAAAAACAGTTTTCTAAAAGAACACCTTCTTCCGCTAAGGCATTGATATTAGGCGAATGCACGCTGGACACACCGTAGCAGTTGAAATACCGACCACTATCATGGGTTGTGACAAAAACAACATTAGGCTTCATAGAACGTCGTTGTCCAAATTGATCGCCAGCATCCAACAACTCAATCCGTTTAAAATACAAACAGTTGTATGGAGTCGAGAATGGTGCTCAGCTAGAGTCATAGTAAACTTTAACAATAGCGTACACAGCATTGTTAACAATGACGATTGGCTCGATACGACTGTTGATATGACAGGTAAAATACACAAAAACCCATGATCCGCTCACCTTGAATTTTCATCGAGGCTCTTAAACTGCCATAATGGTTTTATTATGAGATTTATAGCCATCGCATTTATCATCTTTCTCGTGC
Source organism: Verrucomicrobiota bacterium (assembly GCA_039027395.1). GTDB lineage: Bacteria > Verrucomicrobiota > Verrucomicrobiia > Methylacidiphilales > JBCBYL01 > JBCCKK01. Next base: position 10,076 of record JBCCKK010000002.1, read on the forward strand.
TTGTTGCGATTATCATCGTCATGAAACCTTCCGAAGTTCAGGAAATGCCCGTCGCCCAGACACTTTCTGTAGGATCAGAAAGCAAGAAATCCCTGCCAAAAGGAATTGAATCCTCTGATCCGCAGGCACCGCCTCCACCCAACCAATCGACTATTCGCAAAGAGCCTACTCCCCCAAGAAATGAAATTCCCCAAACGATACTGCTCACTGAACGAGATCAAGGTGCTATTTTCACGGCAATTCTAGAATATCTGGAGGTCTTCAGAAAAGTGCCTGAGGGTTCCAACGCCGAAATCACCCAGGCTCTAGCTACCCTCCAAAAGTCTCGTCCTGCACTCCAGGGAGAAGAACTTCGCATTCATGCTTCAGGACAACTCGTCGATCCCTGGGGAAATGCTTACCGCTTTACCCGCAAAAGCGAACACTCCATCAAGATCGACTCTGCGGGCCCCGACCGCCAATTCGATACGGACGATGACATCACTGCCGAAAACTTTGATAACCGCATTGACCTCTAAGCATCTAGAAAACAAAGGTTTCTAGATGCTGGAAGAAATCTCTAACCAGCTCTTGCCTCCCACGTGAATCTGCTTAACAGGATTCTCTTTAGGCTGATCTCGATCTTGTTTGAACGTGTAGTTCCGATGAAATGATCCCACATGGCAAAGAATGTTCCTCAATAGGCGTTCGCGTAATGCCAAATGCTCTGACGAGTCCCAGAAGTTTTCCATCTCTCCTGGGTCATCGATCATGTTGTAAAGCTCACCGTCATCAGGTTGATTCAGATAAAATACCAAACGATGCGTTTGAGTGCGCACCGCAAAAACAGTGCGCTGCTGCTCCTTGGGAAAATCCCATTCGCATACGGTGTGATCCAAACCACTCTCCTCACCGTCAGCGACTAGTCGAAGGTCTCGCCCCTCAGCGGTCGTCAGTTCAGGAATTCCAGCGGCGGCACACATCGTTGGAACAAAGTCAACTGACTCGACCAACTCATGGCATACCGTCTTCGGCCCTTGGGGCCAGCGCACTAAAAATGGAATTCGGTGAATCGCCTCGAAGATTCCCATATTCTTGAGCATAAGACCATGCTCTCCCGCAAAGTCTCCATGGTCTGCATTATATGCTATCACTGTATTTTCCCATTGCCCGGTCTCCTCGAGATAAGAGAGAATCCTTCCGATCTGTTCGTCAATAATCGTGACGAGAGTCAAATAAAAGCTCAACTGGCGCCTGAGGTCTGCCTCGTCATGAGCTCGATACGGATAACCCTCATTCCCTTCCTTTACATAGTCTTCCTGATACTTGGGCTTCCCTTTAAACTTGGTCACTAAATAGTCACGAGCATTCTCAGGCAACGTCAGCGCCTCGGGATCATACATTCCCATCTTTTCTGGCGAAACCGCATGAGGATCGTGTGGACGTTGAAAACTTACTTTAAGAAAGAATGGACGATCTGCGTCACGATTTTCTAAAAACCGGAGCGCTTCATTACCCGTCCAGACTTCCAGGGAATGTTCCTGAGGAATTTTGCTCTCAAAAGCCCTCATCATAGAACCTGGATGGGGAGGGTAAAGTTTACCGTGGTCATAATCGTCGGCAATTCCTTGTTGGACAAGATAGTCGAAATAATGACACGTTCTCGGATCGTGGCGTTCCGCATCTGCAAGATCACAGTAGCGAAGAGTCTCAAACCCGGCTTCCATCCAGGACTTCGGAAGATGTCCTTTTCCGACCATTGCGGCTTCGTACCCATTTTCTCGAAAATGTGATCCAATATTTGGAGGAAGCGTATCCGTGTAATTGAAAACGTCATTGCCCAGAACGCCATGTGTGTGAGGATGCTGCCCTGTCAAAAAAGTCGAGCGACTAGGCGCGCATACCGGATTATTACAATAGGCTCTTTCAAATCGAACTCCGGAAGCTGCCAGCTTATCCAGATGCGGTGTTTTTACATCAGGATGCCCCGCACATCCCATGGCAAATGCGTGGTGTTGATCCGTCATCAGCCAGAGAACGTTTAGAGGCTTCTTTAAAGAGGCGGGTTTTTCCATAACAAACATAAATTAAACTCACAACTTCTCCTTGCAGCAAGTGTAGGTTCGAGTGCTTAGAGGTTTAGCTGTAAAATCCTACGACTTAACAGGTAAACTCAGCTATCCCGTTGCACTCAATCGCTTAAAGATCAATTATTGTGAATTGCTTTAGATAAATATAACCATAAAATAACTACATAATACATACAATGTGCATACTAAATCGAATTTTATCCCTGAATTTTTTGCCGTTTTGGGTTATCTTTAAAAGGTTATTCGAGCATCAAATGAATCACACTTATTCAGTTAACGCAATGACGCCCTCCCGTCGCGGATTTAGTCTTGTGGAAGTCACCATGTCATTGGGTATTTTAGCCTTCGGCCTGGTCACGATGATGGGGATCCTTCCTTTGGGCCTGAATACCATGCGTGTTGCCGCAGACCAACAGGTTCAATCCAATATCGTCCAGTTTATTGAAGCAGAAGCCAAGCTTTACAGCTATGATCAGCTGACTACAGGGAATGCCATCAGCAATACGACGTTTTATTTCGACAGTGAAGGACTTGCCGCGTCCTCGGAGAATGCGACATTCGAAGCGGAGGTTGAAATATCGGGCAATGCATTCAGTAACCTTGTCAACGCATCTCCTCGCAACATGAGCACGGCTCGAGTTCTGATTACTCGCAAGGGAAGCACAACGACCAAAGATGCTGGTTTCTTTCACCTAGCCAATAAAGGATTTTGAATTTTGTGCAGCAATCTGTCTCATCCTTTCGATTGAGATTCTTCCGGTTTCGCTACTCAAACGTCTCTTCCAAACCAACCACTCTCGGCTTTACTCTTGTTGAATTACTGACTTCGATCACGGTTCTGAGTCTGATCATGTTTCTCGTTTTCAGCATGATTAGCGAAAGCTCCCGAATCCTACGTACGACCCGAGGCAAAACGGACTCGTTTGGTGAAGCTCGCTCCGCCTTTACCCAAATCACGAATACATTGAAGCAGGCAACCTTAAATCCCTATCTTGACTACTACGATGCGGCGGGAAATCGCCGCGACCCTTCCAACAGCGGCTCCTTCACTCCAAATAGCTATGGACGTTACAGCGAATTGCATTTCGTATGCGACAACGCAGCCAGCCTAATTGGAACAAACGCTGCTTCGGGTAGCGCCGCCTTTTTCCAAGCACCGCTCGGGAAAACGAACGATCGGACGCGATACGGGCAGTTAAACAGCCTGCTCAATGCGGTCGGTTATTACGTTACTTACAGTTCCGAAGACAACTCCCAATTTCCCACCTTTCTTCCTGCTAGTTCACTTGATGAGCACAGGTTCCGGCTTATGGAATACGTTCAAGAGCCTGAAACACTGCCGCTTTTCGACCCTTCTCAATACTCATCTGCATCTGCGGGCTGGCCCGATACCAATTTCTCATGGTTTGATGCAACCAATACTGTGAATCTCAGTAGTCGAAGTTCCCAAATCGGGGCTGACATCGCACTTATTCTGTTTGTAGCTCGATACCGAGATAGCGCGGGAAACGAGCAGCTGTCATATAGCTATAACTCGCGAAGTGGAACCCTCAACACCATCACTCGCCATCAACTTCCCGCTTACATTGATCTCTACCTAGTCGCTTTAGATAAAACTTCGGGAACACGACTATTTAATGAGTTTGGAACCGCAACACCACCGATCATAAATCCAAGTCTATTTAGTAATCCAAGCATTTTGGAAAATGACCTCGATACGCTCGAACAAAATCTCACTGCCCGTCGCTTAAGCTACCACATTTTCACCGGCTCCGTGCGTATGGAAGGAGCCTCTTGGAGTATTCAATAATGAAAGTCTTTTATCCCAAAACACTCCCCACCCATCGATCGAGCAAACAAGGCGTCGCCTTAGTCTTATCCCTTGTCGGACTTGTTCTGATTTCACTCATTGTCGTAGCCATTCTTAGTTCGGTTAACTATTCCGTAACATCAACACAGTATTACGTGAATACTGCCGACGCCAGGCAGATGGCCAACTCAGCCGTGGATGTAGTCATTGCCCAGATCGAAGCAGCAACCAGCAATGCAAACGAAACCTGGATTTCTCAACCTGGACTTATTCGAACCTTTAACAGCGGTGGAGCAGTTGCTAGTTATAAACTCTATTCTTCGGATGAACTTTTTGTGACCGGAAACTTTGACCCGACCTCACCTTCGAGCTCGAACGATCCAGTTCCTAATGAAATCCTCAGCCCAACCTCGAGCAACCAGATTCTCGATTTCTTAAGCAATAACTCATCGCGCTGGACCGACATGAACCGTCCCGTTGTTACTCGACAGTATGACACCTCGGGGGGAAGCTGGAGGGGAACCGCTCATTACCCCATCATCAATCCGGGAGCTATTGAAACTGGGTCAGGAAACCCGCTGAACGGAGAAGCTTCAACAGGAGTAAATGGGTTTAGCGTCGAAAATAACTTCCTCGATGGTAATCCAGCCACACTACAAGCTGTGACTGACTTCTCAATTCCGTCTAATACAGTTCCTCAAATCCCAATGCCTGTGAAGTGGCTTTATGTCTTGCAGGATGGTCAAGTCGTTCTTGCTCAGGACAGTTCAGGGACCAATGAGGCATCTATTCCCAATGCAACCAATTCCAACCCGATCGTAGCTCGCATCGCGTTCTGGACCGACGACGAATCCTGTAAGATAAATATCAATACTGCTGCGGGTGACGAATGGACGCCTCAAATCGTAACAGACGCATCGGGAAAAAATGTGGAAGCTCCCGGCACATTTGTCGATTTTCCTCGAGGCTTGTCGATCTACGAGCGCGACTATATGGCGGCCCATCAGCCCATGGCCAATGAATTTCAACGCTATGGTGGCCATCCAGCAACCGTACATCTAAGTGCAGTCTTTCCGAGCCTCACTCGCTCCCAAATAGCTGATATCACCCCAAAGGTGACAAATCAAAATAGCCAGTCCCCTCCCCAGATCACTGGATCCGAAGGAGGTAGAAAGATTACTGCCATCAATGAAGCTAGTGGATCCTTAAGTGCTTCGTTTGCAAATCAAGGGCCTGTATCCATCGATTCAACAGAAGGACTCTACAGCTCTATTGACGAGCTTGTTTTCAAGGGTGATCTGGTTGCTGGAAAACGAGAGGAGACCTTATCCACAGTGATCACACCACAGCGTCTCGAGCAATCCCGCTTCTTCCTAACGGCGAACAGTCGCTCTCCAGAAACAAATGTTTTTAATCGGCCACGAATCACCATCTGGCCCATTACGATCGGCAAAGAAACGGCCTATGATCAAGTATTCAAATTCTGCTCGACCATTGGAGGAAAAGAATTCTATTTTCAGCGATCCAACCCGATAAGCCCTACTTTCGACTATAGTAGCATCCCACGTAATCAGCAGCTCTACCAATACTTACAGGACTTAACAAACACCTCTTTCCCATCCGTATCAGGAGGTGCAGGAAGCTTTAACGCCAAATACCCTCAAGATCGAAATCAAATTCTCACAAGCATCTTTGATTATATTCGCGTAACAAATCCGCTCGACACAAACGGATTAAGCCCAGGTGACCCGTTTACAAATACCTATACAACACCTCCAAGCTCACCCTATTCAGAAACGTTTGGAGCCATGCGCTTGCAGGCGGGAAGTGGTCTCGTTGCACCTATTCGGATTGGAACTACGCAAGGATTCGGACGTTTTCCAATTATCACCGAGGCCACTCTCGTGTTTCTTGCGGGAAACGAAACATGGACACCTAATCCGCCTACGGATCTATCCATTGCTCCTTGGGAAGCCCATGACCCCTCCATTCGTGTTGATGAAACGACGATTGATGTTGCCCTACTGTTCGAAACCCACACGCTTGGCCAAGGCAGCCCTGTTTTCATTCCTGATGTGATTGTTGACATTCAACTCCTCAGCTCCATGTCACTTTCATCCGGAGCTACGACGCATAATCTCAATCTCCGTCAACGTGGAGGAGGATTAGCTCTCGACAGTAGCGCTTCAAGTCTACATGGCTCCGTTGAGCGGTCGGGTGTCGGTGGCCGAGATGCAATCACCAACTGGTTTACTCATGGCCGAAATGATATCAATAATTTCTTCACGGCTGGAATTGGGCCTAGCACCAGCACACAATATCCATTCGGAGCAACAGGACTTAGTTTTACTTCACCTGCTCCCGAACTCATTTTCAGCGGGGGAACCATTGATGTCACTGTCTCGGATAGCTCCGGCAACACAATTCACGACTACCGATTCAATTTCCCGTCGGGGCAGATTCCCCTACCGCTTGCTATTCACGAAGACTTAGACGGAGCAAAGCCCGAAGATAGTCCGGGCGTTAAAACATTAACAAGCCGTATTGGCATGCAAGACGTCCACATCCCGACAAGGTTTGGCTTAAGAGGTGACGTTTGGCGCTCCATTGAAGTTGTTGAAGGCGGAGGAGATTATCGAATCTATGCCCCTAAGATTCCGCTGAATGCATCGGGAACGTTTAACGATTATACTCGCGCCCATTACATGTATGCCGAAACATACGATTACCAGACCAACACCGGATCAAATTCCGACGGCACGACTTCCGGTCACGAACCATTCATTAGTGCTGATCCAATGATTCGCTACGCCCACTCGTTCCGATCACAGACAAACCAACTTCTGCATATGGACAACAACGCATCCTCGATAGGAACCTGGCGAGCGTTGCACAATGACCAACACAATTTGAGTTTTACACCACCCGTGAATGGATTGAGTTATCATGAGAACTCTTTTGTCATCCCGCGCACAGCAACGATATATGCATTCAACAACTTTGACCCAAACCGAACGGGTGCGGTTCGAAACAATGGAGACTTAGGTGATTTCTCAGATGCCACTCAACTCCTACCTGCAGGCCCTTGGGTCAGTTTACCTGATGCGGGCGACTCGAATTGGAGTGGCCTCAAACCACCATTTTTCGAAGTGTCAGCCTCTGCAGATGTGATGCCCGTAGCCAGTCTTTTCTCGCCTAACCGCATGGTCCCTAGTCCCATCATTTTCGGCTCTCTTCCCACCGGTGTTTTTTCAAGAGATCCCTGGCAGACCTTACTCTTCTGCCCTAACCCTGCATCTATTAGCGATCACTCACAACCCGGAGGCCAGCATCCTGGATGGAATAATCCTAAAGATCATTTGATTCTCGACCTATTCACGATGCCGGTCGTAGAACCGTATCCTATCAGTGAGCCGCTATCGACCGCAGGTAAAATCAACATGAATTACCAGATCGCTCCATTTACCTACATTACTCGGAACACGGGACTACAGGCGGTGCTAAAAGCCACGAGAGTTACAGCACTTCACGATAATCACTCCTTACAGTACCTGACAAAGGGAGGAAACTCGAATCGCCTTAATTACGGATCCAACGATAGTGCCATTCACAGCATCGATCTCGGAAATGCTATGCTACGCCATCCGATTAACCTGTCAGAAACACTGAGTCAATTCGAGGCACGATTCGGCAATAATCAGCCATTCCTATCGTCTTCCGAAATTTGTGAGCTATTTTTAATACCCGATGCACCGTCTTCTCGCGAAAGTACCATTTCCAGTGACCCAACGGCAGCCAATATAGAAACCTGGTGGGAGGATTTCAAAACGACTGGCGATAACACGAGAGAGCACCCCTATTCTCAGATCTATTCATTACTCACCACGCGCTCGAATACCTACCGTGTCCATGTAAAAGTTCAAACACTCAAAAAAGCAACAACCACTCCGGCTACTTCTTTTGTCGAAGATACCGATCAAGTCACCGGAGAATTTCGAGGTTCCTACCTGATCGAACGTTTTATTGACCCGAATGACCCACAACTCAGCAACGGCACTATTAACCCGGATACCGACTCGTTAAATGATGCCTATAAGTTTAGAATTATCAGCTTTGAACGCTTCGCCCCTTAATCGCTTTCTATTTCGACCCACCTCTGGTTTTACCCTGCTAGAAATACTTGTAGTAATCGGAATAGCCGCGATCATTTTATCCCTAACCATTCCTGGAATCAATTCTATCGGCTCTTCTACCAAGCTATCTAATGCAGCGTCATTAGTTACCGATCATCTCAATGGAGCACGAGCCCAGTCATTGGCCCAGAACCGACACATTGAGGTTCGCATGTATGAGCTTTCTGGGCTAACCGGAGGAGGGGTTTATTTCCGAGCATTACAGTCCTTCATCTTAGACGATCTCGGCACAAACCCTCCCGAAGCATTAACTAAGATTGACCACCTACCTGAACCAATTGTCTTCTCAAGCAATTCAACCTTCTCATCACTCACCGATACATCAACGACGATTGAGTCAGGAACGGTTAACGTTAATCGATACGGGCTTCTTGACTATTGTGCCTTCCGTTTCAAGCCCGATGGGTCGACGGATCTTAACCCGGAGGGGCCGGCACCAGGATCTGGATCATCTGCTTGGACAATTACGCTCATAGAAGAAAAGCATACGGCGAACTCGGCTCTTCCTCCTAACTACGCTACCATTTTCATTATTCCAGAAAATGGAAAAATCCGCATTGTCCGTCCATAGCTATGGAATGTCCCATTTTCCGGGGAGACTTTCCCGATCCATCCATCCTACGTCATAAAGATCGTTTCTATATAACGCACTCAAGTTTTCAATATTCCCCCGGATTGCTAATTTGGGAATCATCAGATCTTGTCAACTGGAGTCCAATCTGTGTTGCCTTAGCTGATTACGATGGCGATGTCTGGGCTCCCGAACTCATCGAATATCAGGGTATTTTTTATATCTACTATAAAACAACAGGCGGTAATCACGTCACGACCGCACCCCAGATCGAAGGCCCATGGAGTCCGCCTCATGACCTTAACCTTCCTTACATTGATCCGGGTCACGTGGTTGGTTCAGACGGTCAACGTTACATCCACCTATCAAAAGGCCAAATGGTTGAGCTGTCAGCAGACGGCCTCCAGGCACTTACTCAACCTCGTGAAGTCTATCAAGGGTGGACGATTCCTGAGGATTGGAGAGTAGAGGGCCCATGCCTTGAAGGCCCTAAATTTGTCTTTCGGGACACGCACTATCACATGCTCACCGCTATGGGTGGAACGGCCGGTCCAGCAACCAGTCATATGGTTATTTCAGCCCGCTCAACCAGTCCCGTTGGGCCCTGGGAAAACTCACCTTACAACCCGATTGTTCACACCGAAAACCGCAGCGAACGTTGGTGGTCAAAAGGTCATGGCACTCTCATCGAAGACCTCAAGCATCAATGGTGGATTGTTTATCATGCCTACGAAAACGGTTATTACACCTTAGGCCGCCAGTCGTTGATTTCACCCATCCGCTGGACGGAAGAGGGCTGGCCCGTGCTTGATAAGAAAAATGCTCGCGAACTCCCCAGCATACAAGACAGTGAATGGAATTCCTCTTGGGAAGATCACTTCGACCAAGACACCCTAAGTTTTCATTGGAGTTTTTTTGGTAACAATCAGAACCAACACTACTCTCTCAAAGATAAGAGCCTCATTCTCGAGGGATCAGGCACTTCCATCGCAAACTCTTCTCTTCTTACATGCCATACTCGGCATCATGCCTATCTCGTTGAGGTCGATATCGAATTATTGAATGAGCAGGCAGAAGCTGGATTATTGCTCTTTTACAGTTCGGCAGGCTACACCGGTTTAGCGTTGAACCGAAAAGGACTCGCCTACGTTCTGCATCCGGGTGGGGCTACGCCACCTGTAGGCATTTCCGGAAACCGAGGCCGAATGCGCCTACTCAATGACCGCCACGAAGTCGAACTTTATTGGAAACCCCAATCAGGTGATTGGCAGCGCCTTCCTAAAACTCTAGAAGTTTCAGGAATGCACCATAACGTCCATGGCAATTTTTTGAGTTTGCGGCCTACTCTGTTTTGTAGTGGCCAAGGAAGCGTTCGTTTCTCCAGATTCAGTTATACCCCTCTAACCAAAGATTAATCATCTCTGAGTCTGTTTCTTCGGTTTGACCTGACAACGATCGTGGATTAGTTTACCTGTTAAGTGTCTACTAAACGCAGAATCACTTTAAGGGATATTGCAAAAAAGGGAGGAGTCAGTGCAACAACCGTTTCTCTCGCCCTGCGCGATCATCCGAGCATTCCCGATAACACTCGCAGGCGCTTGAAAGCTCTCGCCGAAAAAATGGGCTACCGTCCAGACCCACTTCTCTCCGCTCTTTCCAATCTTAAAACCGGGAAGCATAGGGGAGACCACCATTCCTTGCTCGTGTTTGTTTCTGATATGCCGAAAGATCATTGGACAAACAAACCGGGCGGCCCCATCTACACGGAATTCTCAGCCACAGCTAATCGCGGTAAAGAATTGGGATACGCAGTGGAATATTTTTGTCTTCAGGAGTTTAGCCAAAAGAGACTGAATAGTATTCTTGAAGCGCGAGGGGTTCGCGGGCTAATCGTTGGAGCCTTACAGCACGAACATCGCCATCTTAAATTTGACTGGGATCGCCTTGTTGCTGTTACTTTGACCCACGGCTTAGCCCATCCTTCGATTCCCTTTGTGACTCACAATAATTTTAAAGCTGTCTCTACCGCCTGGAACAAGCTGCGCCATCTTGGTTACCTTAGGATTGGTCTGCTCTTATCTCGATTTGCATCCAGCCAAGCTGGGCACGAATGGCAGGCAGCACAACTGCTCATGCAGCAACACCCTGCTGTTCAGGACCACATTGTCCCTTCATTGATCCAACCTGAATTCACAACGCGGGAAATTCTCAACTGGATTGAAGACTATCAAATCGAGGTGATCCTTACCATTGACGGGCAGGTCAGAGAAAAACTTAAGGAAGGTCGCTACAAGATCCCAAAAGACATTGGATTTGTTCATCTCGATGTCCTTCCCATACACAACCCCGATTATTCGGGAATCTATCAAAACCGTGATCTCATCGGCAGTTCCGCTGTTGATCTGATTCATCTCATGCTTCAGCGGGGTGAAGTGGCTTCGAATTGTAACCGTCGCGGAATCACAATCGAAGGCTCCTGGCATGAAGGGAAGACGACGTTAAAGCCTAGATCAGACCGGTAGATGCCTTGACACTAAGAAGATTTGTTTCATCTCGTTGTGTCGCAGACAACGAATCGTTCTACTTTTCTGATTTGGTTAGCTGACGCTTGGCTTTGGAAATTACGTTTGCTGTCTTAAACAAAGGGAAAAGCAGAACGGATGTAAAACTCCAAGCTCCAACGGAACTTTCTTGATCGGCATTACCCGGGAATTCTACCGTTGCGATTTGTTCGGGTGCTTGCGAATTCTGAGCATTCGTTTCAGGCGTTTCGCCCGTTTCAACTCCTAGGCCATCCATAGAGTCTCCATTGAAAAGGCGAGACAGCTGGAATTGCACAACTTTGAAAAATGGATCTTCTTCGTCCGGCCCTGATTCGGAGGAATCTCCCATCCCGGGGAACAGGAGATCAACAAGTCGAAGCCCCTCGCTCCCCGGCATACGGAAGGAACGCCCAGCGCCGCGTTTTTCTTTTGTTTCGAAGAAGTCGTCAGAAAAACCTTCTCCACGATTTTCAAATGTTTGGAAGACGCTTCCATTACCTCGGTTTCCAATAAAGACGTTGAAGAAGTTAAAGCCAATTGCTCTTAGATCCCGGTTGCTAATTTCCAGAATATTGGACAGACCTCCCAAGGAGGTGCTGGTAAACGGCGAATTAATCCAGGTCGAAACACCGGGACTGAAACTATTGATTGTGAAGCGTCCACCTCCGTTAATACTTGAAGGGCCACCCAAAAATTGCAGTTCGTCTGTTCTGAAGTTCGAATCGCCTCCTCGAGAATTGGTGTTGTAGACGTTAAGCCAGCCTCCTTCACCCACCGTCAGATTGATATCACCATTAAAGGTATTGATCTGATTTACCGTCTGGCTTCCTCCGCCGCGGTTAGTGATGTTTACGTTTCCGTTAGTAGCTTGAATGTTCTCTGCATCAATGTTTCCTCCTTTAATCGAAGAAAGCGAAACATTCCCGTTGTTGGACGAGATGTTGGTAGCAATCAAATTCCCTGTTCCCGCCTGCACAAAAGAAATACTTCCGTTGCCTGTTGAGGAGTTAATGAATTGGAAATCATTACTTGTAGCAGCACCGAGATTCATGGAACCCGTCGTTGTCGTCGCACTCAAAACACGTCCGGTCACGATTGGAGTGAAATTGTTTCCGATTCCCGTTTCAGCAATGTAGGTAATCGTTTCTGCTAATACATGAGACGCGAATTGTATCACCGTCGGATCCAACCCTTCGATCGCTCCGTCGGCATCAACGGTTACGTCCGCGAATAGTGGTGCGATATTTCCAGGGGTTCCTCCATTGTGCCCCGCACCGATGTAGTTAATTGTAATATCTCCTCCTGAACCCACATTCGTTATCAACGTAATGTCATTTGCATCATCATCGACATTAGTTCGAACATCTGTAACCAACATATTCCCTTCGTTCGTGACCTGAATTTCACCGTTGTTGGCAATCACTTCACGAAGCTCTACATCTTTTAAGTTGTTGATAAAGATTCCGCCCATTGTAGTGGCGTAGGCATCGATCACGCTTGAAAGGGAGTTTAAGAATCCTGCCGCTGACGCAATTCCGTTTACGGAAGTCAAAATCATCGTATCTGCCGTCACGTGAGGTGTCGGCAGCGTCACTAAAGGATCTACTTCAATTCGATCTCCTACCTCTAGATCAAAGGTTCCAGTCGGAGTCAGGGCAGTCCGGATCGTCAGTGAGTCCAATTCGTCGACTTCAATATTCCCGGCGGCTCCGGTAATCGTAGTCGTGAGGAAGTTCGTATTTGTGAACATTGCAATCCCTGTCGCTGCCTGGGCTACAAGTTCGTCGGTCACAATGCGGCCAACAACCGTTCCAAGTGTGCCAAACCGGGTAATTGCCCCCGACTGAGCTGTGAGATTTGTTTGCCCACTCACTCCGTCGGTGGTGATCGTATCAACGGCAATGGAATTGCCAGCGAGCAAATCGACTATTTGATTTGCCTGCAAGGTTTGAATCAAGGTTGCGACGATACTTCCACCGGCATCCACATCGAGAGATCCATTAAACAATTCGATATCCAAGAGATTGATATCATCCGTTTCTGCGATCGTAATATCTCCGAGGGCAAATGTTTCGGCATCCAGAGTTGCAAAGTCAGTCGATAGATTAATCAGCCCATTCGCATCAATGACCACATCATCCCCTTGAGAAGTCGGCACCGCAGCACCGGATGCATCTTGAACCGTTCCGTAGACTGTCAGCACGATATCCGCATTGTTGGTTGCTCCGGCTTTCAAATTGGTGATCGTCAGATTACCTACCGTAGTGATTCCACCAAATCCACCGGAGGTTTCACCCACAGTCATATCGATATTCCCAGCAGCTGTCGTTGCGTTGAGAATGTTGAGATGGTCTGTTTCCGTAACCAATAAAGTATCCGTCGATGCTGTTCCTGTAATGTCGACATCCAGCGTATTGATTGTTGTATCAATCGTGACATCGTTAACAGCACCGATCTGGAATAGATCCGTTACCACCTTTCCGGCATTCAGGGCCACTTGACCACCCACGGTCCAGATGACATCATTCATTGCAGTTTGGGTAATCACCGCATTGGAAATTACCGTTCCGGATTTATCTTGAGCATCAATGAGCACATTACCCTCGGCTGTCAGAACAAAATCACCATCTGCGATGTCGATGGAATGAAGGGTAATCGTTGCAGTGCTGTCCGTTTCATTGATCAGCACATTGCCGGCCTGAGTCGTTTCAACAAACAAATGATTCACGCGGGTCCGAAGGTCCACCACGTCGGTCGCGGTGCCATCCGCATCTAACTCCAAGCGGTCTGCACGAAGTAGCGAGCTCGATGCACTTGAATTATTAACAATCCCTTCAATATTCAGATCAACAATTCCTGATAGACCGGCATCAATTTCGGTCACCGTCAGGTCGGAAAGGAACGTTGTGCTGTCATTCAGATTAATCGTGATGGTATTTGTGGTATTGCTCGTATCACTCTTAATTAGAGTGGCCAACACATCGCCATCGGCATCAAGCGTAATCGCCCCATCAAAGGACTGCAATTGATCCACATTGAGTCCGTCTACCTCATCAATATCGATGGTTCCGGCCGCATCGGTTTGAAGATCGAGGCTCACTAACTGCGTCTCTAAGTCCACATCCCCACTCACATCTGCAATAAGGGTTTGCGCAATGATTAATGAGGTATCTTCGGTGCGACGAGTAAATGACCCGTTGTTTACGTCAAAAGTGAGAGTATCGTCAAACGAGGCTCCGGTTCCGCCTTGGATGGAATCGTATTCCAGATTCCCTTCATTGGTGAATCCGATGGCACCATCAAAGGTATGCAATTTATTGATCGTTGCTGCGGTCAGGTTATCGAAAATGAAATCCCCAGCTGCTTCAGATTCAACGTCAAAGGTGAGAACGTCCGTTACCAAATCGATACCATTGAGTGAATCAATCGTGATTAAATCACCTCGGACATTAAAGTTTCCAGCCCCTTGATCCGTGCGAGTGATTTCTCCTTCCACATCAATCGTAACATCGTAGGAGCGCCCAACAATTGCCGACTGAGTTGCATCAATCACCTGCACATTAAGGTCACCGCCCACAATGAAGTTAAAGTCTGCGTACGTGGAGGAGGCATTCACGACATCCAACCCATTATCTTCGCGAATCGTAAAGCCGCGTTCCGTCGGAGGGAGAGCAGGTGGTCCTACGGTTCCCGTATCCCCTGTAATCTCTGCATCGAGCGTACCGACATTGGTGCGGACATCGATATCTCCGGGCGCGGAAAGGATCAGATCTTGCCCCGTTATCTTACTGGTTGCACTCAACGCCGTAATCGTTCCTGACGTTGTCGTCAGGTCAACGATCGACACATCGCCCAATCCACCGCTGGTATCAATAGCGCTGACACTATCATGAACAATGTTACCTGCGGCATCGACAAAGATGGATCCTACCTGAACGTCTAAATCGGATAGTTCGATACCATCAAACTCGTTAATATTAATTCGTCCGGCTTGGGTCGTGCTTGCGATGAGTGTATTGATTCGAGTATTCAACACATCGACACTGTCACCGACTCCCGTATCGGTCTTCGCATCAAGCAAGTCACCGTGAATCAGCTGTGTTGAACCCGTGGTCAACGTCCGTAATGCGGCTCCATTCGTCGTAATGAAAATATCATCACCACCGGTTGCGCCAGCCGTGAGCTCATCGACAAACAACGCGCCACTGGTGAGACTCGCAATACCGGTCTCGATAGTAATGTCACCACTGTTCGTCGTTCCTCGCAAAAGATTAACACTATCGGACTCTTGAATCGTAAGCGTCCCTGTTCCACCCACTTGAATATCAAGGGAATTCACTCCTGTATCAAAAGAACTATCCCCATTGGAGGTCGCCACCAACGCATCTCCAGTGATTTTAGTGAGAACGCCTCCCCCACTATCAAGAACCGTTCCGTCATCTAGATCGGTGATCGCTCCATCGACCGTGAGAGTGATGTCGCCAGAAACTGTATCCAGGCGTTCAATCGAAAGTGACGGATCGGTTAGCGTGTCCGTGACATTCACAGTCACGTTACTATCCCCAAGATTGACGATATTGCGGATCGTGAGGTCTTGCTCACTATTGAATACGAAATTACCAACCCCCCCATTCATTAAGGCTACCAGCTCACCAACAGCGATATTGATATCAACGGCATCATCAACAACCGTCGTGGTGCTTATGATATCGATGAATAAATCGTTCGCATCCACCAGCGAGGTTCCACTGGAAGCTTGTTCGATCAATCCTGTCACATTCAGGTTTACATCGGCATGGCCTTCTGTGCTCACATCGCCGATCGTCTGAGTTCCAGTGGTGTTTAGTGTGATCGTATTGGTTGCCGAAGTAATTCCGGATCCTTGATTCGTTTGAATATCGGTAGCAACAAGCGAGGTATCTGTTGTAATGACAATTGCTCCGTTATCCGCCAGAACCTGTTCGACGGTGAGTGAAGATCCACCCGGTGCAAAATTCTTAAAGATAATATTGCCGGTTCCCGAGGTTGGCTTGGATTCTAAATCAACGGTCTTAACTTGAGTATCGAAATCAATATCTCCCAGACTATCGACTGTCAATTTATCCGCCCAAAGGTTGATTGTGTCACTATCGTTGATTTCCATCACCGTGCCTTCGGCATCAATCGTGATGTTGTGTAGGTCGGCAGCAATGATCGAAGCGGTATTAACAACGCCTGCATAGATTGTTCCAACCGATAGATTGCCACCCGTAGTGATGCTGATATCCCCATCCTCCGTTTGGCCGGTTGTGAAGATCAAATCATCCAACTCATCAATGGTTAGGTCTCCCGTGCCATCAATAAGGGCATTAACCAACTCATCGACATCGGTGCGGATGCTGATCGCACCTGCAGCAAGGACTTCTAGGTTCGCTACTGTAATTCGACCCGACGTTCCTTCTTGATCGATGGTCCCCTGGTTCGCATTGAGCGTGACCTTATCATCCACATTGAAGGAAGCCGTGCTCTTAATCAGAATATCACCACTCGTCGTTCCCGTAATTGCTTCAAGCGTCGAGCCTGTTCCCGTCGCCGTAAACGAACCGCTTAAAGTCACATTACCTCCGCCATCGAGATAACCTGCTTGGAAGAGCAGCATTCCATTGGCCGTGGCATTGGAAGTGAAGCTGCCAAGTGCGTCGAGATCACCGTCAGCCTGAGCAGCAATCGTAAGCGCCTCGTAAAGCGCACCATTTACAAAGGTAAGGTCTCCTGTTCCTCCAGATGCATCCAATGCATCATATGCTTGGAACTCGATAGCCCCTAAAGAGCTAAGCGTCTGTCCCGAAACGCCCGCAGTGATGGAAGAACCTCGAAAGCGAACTTGATCGCTAAATGCGTAGTTATTGACGTTAATTAATCCAGTCTCGATATCTGCTGCAGAAGCCCCCTGAGCGTTTCCAAAAAGCATCAACGAGAAGCCAGGAGTCAAGCTGTCCAGAATGGCACTAGTCAATGAAAGCGTATTCGCATTCGTCGAAGCTGCTGCTGCACCGATGTCCATATTATAGAGATCGGTATAATTTAAGAACGTTATCTGTCCTGTTCCTGTGATCGTCCCCGTTCCTGCGGCAAAATTCGTCGTCTGCGTGGTCGTCGTTGTGACGAGTTCTTCTACGGTGTAGGTGACTGCAACATTCTCGGTTTCAAGCTTCCAGATATCGTAAGAAAATGAACCAAGGAACCCAAAAGAGACGGTTACTGTATATTTGTTCCAAACCTTTTGTAGTTCATAGCGGGTATAAGTAATATCCTGAAGTGAGGTTGATGTTGTTATGCGATCCGTGGAGTAGGCACCAGCCAGCTCAACATCGTCGGCGATAATCGTTATATTTTTGTCACCACCCGCCTCAATGGTTCCGTAGGTCAACTTATAACTCGGATCAGAAACCTCCAACATGATCGCACCATTTGCAGTTGAAAGGCCATCAAGATTCTGAGTTGCCCTAATATTCAAATCGATCGGTGATGTCAGATAAATTCCGTCGACTCCAGAAACATTGTCCGTTGAAGACGTATTAGCCGAAATTCGAGAAGATCGAACATCCAGCTTACTGTTAACCGAACCAACCCCATTACGGGCTCGGATTTCGATGATTCCGTTAGTGGCACTGATAAAGCCTCCAGAGATATCATTCTGGTTCTGAGCATAACCGGTAGGGACATAGATATAGATATTACCATATCCATCACCGGCTGATCCCGCGTCGGAAAGCAGTAAACTTCCTCCCGAATTGATAAGGAGATTGGATTCTAATTCAGCATTCGGATTCTCAATATTGATGTAAACATCGCGCGAACTTGTTGAACTCGCGTTTTTAATATTCAACTGGTGATCAACGGTGAACGTCCGGTTCAAGTTGAGAACCACGTCATCATTACCAGTTAAATTGACATCACCCAGCATGATAATGCGCCCGGTCGTAATGGTTCCCCCAATGATATCGGTAGTGACTCCGCTTGCTCCCCAGAACAACGTCGAATCTCCGGCATCCAAATTGATCGTTTCGATATCCACCATCTCCATCAATTCACGACCATTGGTTACCGACGTAGAATCATACTCAATCGAATCCGCGAATGTCTGAGTAAGCAGTAGCGTTCCCGTTCCATCACTGTCATCAATTTTGATTTTACCTTGATTATCAGAAGCATTCTTGTTGTAGACCTTGAGAGGGTCCCCTAAGAAAACACTGTAGAAATCACTTCCTCCGTTACTAGTCAAAGTGAGAGGAGAGGAACCCGTTCCCGGTGCAAAGTGGAACACATTCCAAGTATCATCCCCGGAAGTGCCAATCCAGTTTTGAATCCGATCACTACCATCCGGATCCACCGCATAAAAAGCTGTATTCGCACTTAACCCGGATCCGATCTTCACACTTTGAACCAACTGACCAAATTGAAATTTACCGGCCTCGGTATGTGTCGGGAGTTGGTAATCTCCACCAACAGCAAATCCAGTTAAGGTATCGGCATCGAAAGAGACCGTATTACCTGTTCCTGTAACAAAGAGTCGGTCCCGGCCAAAGTCGTTTAGGAAGTAAAAAGTATCTCCTCCTCCGTTTCCACGGAGAATATCTGCTCCTGAATTCGAAACGATGCTATCTCCCCCGGAACCACCCCTGATAATTGTGTTCCCAGTTCCTGCAATTAGAGCTAACCCTTTCGTCGCTTGGGTAGCGTCGAGAGTTCCAGAAGAATCTCGGCCATCTAATCGCGAAGTTCCCCAAACCGAAGCGCCTGCAGTCCTTAGGAAAGTCGAACCATCGCCTGCGAAGAAGTTTACTGTTGCATACTTAAGTGCTTCCAACGTTCCACTGAAACTTCCGCCATCTTCAAAGGAAATGCTTGATGTTAATGTGATGGAATCACCGGCATCGATCTCTGTTTGTCCATCGCCTGCATAACCATAGATATGCTTAACCCCGGTGTATTTTTCGTAATACGTCCGCTCTTGGCCATAGTAGGCAACAACAACGTCCTCCCCACTACTTGAATTTCCACCGACGTGGAAAATTTTGTAGACCTCATTGATATCCCGAATGTCGGCAAAAATCCGTTGGCTTGCATACGTTCCGATGTTCAACCTCAAGGTATCACCAGACTGCTGAGCCAACTGAATCACACCACTTTCTAGGTCGATAAACTCATCAAAAAGGAAGGTTTCAAAAACTTTGGAAACAATTCGGCGAACGATCGGACCGACAAACGGCACGGGAATCGTTACATCCACATAAAGCTCAACTCCCACTTTTCCGTAGACGCGAACATCAAACAACGAGCGGCCGTTATCAAAGAGCCAGTCGATCTCTCGTTGACGGATTTTTTCCGAGTTCTCTCCCACATTCCAGAAGAACTCTACCCCTACCTCTAAGAAAGCCTCAATACCCGCGGCAATAAGCCCTAGGTTAAGCTCGACGCCTACAGAGAATCGAATTGAGAAGCCAAACGTAGGAACGCGGTTACTCTCTTCAAGAGACTCCGAGGAAGCATCTCGGTTGGTCCAAAAGAATCCTTGGTTGTCGTATCCGAAGTTAAGGTTGACCTGAATATTGAAATTAAACCCAAGCGTCAATCCTAACGGAGGAAAAGCAGGTAGCGGGAAGAAGCGAGTATAGAAAAATCCGGCAAAGAGCTGGGGAATCTCCACCCGTAATAAATCTGCCTGCTGCCCCTGGAAGAGGAGTAAAGCCGTGTCCGTGCTCAGCGCGGGCAGCTGAAATCCACCACCAGAGATCCCTGCATCGATATCTTTACGACCTCCACGGTCATCGCTGTAGGCAAGAGCATCTTTAACTGAATCTTTGAATTTATTTCCGATCCACGATTTGGCTCCGACAACTTCCTCATTTTTTAGAAAGCCAACATCGCCATCTCTCCATTTTTCGAAGCCTTCACTGAACTTATTAGGTTCTTGGCTGGTCTGATACGCGTCACCCAACTTCTTCCGCAGCGAATTATCATCATTTCTGTTTACCTCAGCATCGCGCTCTGGATCTCCCTCATACAACGGATTCTTTTGCCAAACCTCATCATCCAAGTTGTCAAAGAGCTGCTGGGCGTCTTTGTCGTATCCACGTTGATCTCTAACCGACTTGTATCGATCTAACCGCTCTTGGTTACCTTTATCAAAGAAACCCGTACGCCGCTCAAAACTAATGAAATCATAACTTCCTCCCATGGAAACCCGAGGACGCAAGTACTCTCGTTCCGAGAGTGCTGCATATCGAGCGACACTTCCCAGAAGACGATCCATTGCGTTTACACTGGCAACAAACGCCATGAACGGATAGCTAAGGAAATCGCCAGGGACAAACGGCTGAGCCATCCATTCTGTTCCGGGAATCGGTGAAGTTAAGAAATCAATAAACGGCCGCAC
>JBCCKK010000003.1:0-29691 GCA_039027395.1 Verrucomicrobiota bacterium
GTTGTGAATGTGGCAGCTTAACGCTCTATGGTTGAGGGTCAGCATTCACTATCACTGCGCAAGTTTGTAATTGGTTTGGCAGTGTTCCTTGGGGCATTGATCGTCACCAGCGCTTTGCTAAGCCCTCCCGTTGCCTGGCTCGTTGAGCTAATAGCCCCTGATCGATGGCCGTTTAAACGAATTTTTAATCGAGTGCTTATGGTTTCTGCCGTCGTTTTTCTGATACCGCTCTTACGTTACTATGGGGCGATTTCTTGGCGGATGATCGGAATCTATTTCCAAACAAGGTGGTGGAGATGGGTGTTACTGGGTTGGTTGGTCGGGGTGTTTCACGTTTTTTGTTTGGGTAGTCTGCATCTTGGTTTTGGGGCTCGAGAATGGAATTGGGAGTTAACCGCTGAAAAGGCATTTGGGTATTTGCTAGCGGGTGTTCTGGTGGGGGTGATCGAAGAGTGTATCTTTAGAGGGGGCTTATGCCTGTCATTAAGGAGGATGAGAAAGCCACTGCTAGTTGGAGTGGTTTTGATCGGATCTGCCTTTTTTGCTTTAGCCCACTTTCCAAGCGCTCGAGCTCTCTCTGGAGAAATTCATTGGCTGAGCGGTTGGCAGATGTGGCAGGACCTTCTTTTGCAGTTCTTGGACCCTAAAGAAGTGGTCCAACGATTGATAGGGCTTTGGTTGGTCGGAATTTGCTTGTGTGTTGCGGCTCTGAGAACAGGAACTCTTTGGTTTGCGATTGGTCTACACGCAGGGTGGGTCTTTGGGATCAAATCCGTCAATCGGATGAGTGATGCAACGGAACAAGCTGGATCGGTCTGGTGGGGAGGGCATCCGCTGGATGGTATAACCGCTTGGCTTTCACTGTTTCTACTTTTAAGATTATTATGGAAATTTCTTCCAGAAAGCAAAGAGTCGAATGTGGAAGCAAACCCTTGATTTGATCTATCCACCGGAGCCAGAACCTCGTGATTGTACGAGCGTTAAGCCTCCTTTTTGCCAGCTATGTGGAGAACCATATGAGGGACAGATCTCAACTGAGTTTTCCTGCACAAATTGTCACAGCCGTCGGTGGTGGATCCGCCAAGCCCGCGCGGCCTATCGTGCTGAAGGAGATGTAAAAGCTTACATTCGCGGATTCAAATATTCAGGGAAATGGCATTACTTGCCAACATTAGGGGACTGGTTGGTTGAAGGTTATGATACATATTATCGAGACGGAGGTTACACGGGGCTCGTGCCAATCCCGCTTCATTGGCTTCGCTATTATCAAAGAGGTTTTAATCAAGCCAAGGAGTTGGCTCGTAGGTTGGCAACCCACTCGGGTATTCCAGTTCTAGATGTCCTAAAGCGACATCAGCCGACACGGGTACAAGCTTCATTAAGGCGGCTGGACAGATTGCGGAACTGCCGCCATGCTTTTTGTCTGCGAAATCCTAAATTTGAAGGGAAGGAGCAACGATTGTTGATTATTGACGATGTGTTTACAACAGGGGCCACAGCAAATGCCTGCGCCAAAGTGTTGCGCGATGCTGGATGCCGCGAAATCAATGTCTTGACCGTTGCCCGAGGATGATCCAAGAATCGAAGGTTAAATGCTAATGCGAAATTTTGATAAACCGAAATCCGTTGGGACAAATAATCGACGGACGCGTAAAAAAGAGATCCCTGAGGGGTTATGGACTAAGTGTCCTCATTGTGGAGAGGTCCTCTTCCACAAAGAGCTAGAATCTCAGCTTAGGACATGCCCGGATTGTGATCACCATATGCATATTAGTGCACACGAACGTCTGATTGCACTGTGTGATGAAGGATCGTTCGAAGAGATGGACGATAACATGCAAGCGGTAGATACCCTCAAGTTTAAGGCTTTGAAGAGTTACAAAGATAAAATCAATCGCTATCGAAAGTTAACAGGGCTTAATGATAGTGTCATTCGTGGAACAGGTGCTCTAGACGGTAAGACTTGTTCGTTAGCGGTCATGGATTTTCGATTTGCCGCCGGGAGTATGGGATCGGTTGCTGGAGAGAAGATTACCCGGGCAATTGAACTCGGCGCAGCTAAGAAATATCCAGTGATCATTTTTTGTGCATCGGGAGGCGCTCGAATGGAAGAAGGTATTTTTAGTCTGATGCAAATGGCCAAGACCAGTGCAGCTTTAGCTAAGCTCAAGGAGGTTGGGATGCCTTATATTTCAGTTTTGACGAACCCGACAACGGGGGGAGTCTCTGCGAGTTTTGCTACGCTGGGAGATTTGATCATTGCTGAGCCGAAGGCCATGATTGGATTTGCGGGACCAAGGGTTATTAAGGAGACTACGAGACAAGAATTGCCTGAGGGCTTCCAAACAGCAGAGTTTCTCAATGAACACGGACTTGTCGACCGGATTGTGGACCGCAAAGAGATGCGGCATACTTTGATTCGCGTTCTGAGTTATCTATGTCCAGCTTAGGAGTGTGAAAGCAGCAGAGGACGCGAAGCAGTATCTCTATCAGCTGAGAAAGTCCGGGGTCAAATTAGGTCTCGAGAACATGCAGCAGCTTTGTCGGGAAATGGCTAACCCTGAGAGTTGCTATCCGATTGTTCATATAGCAGGTACAAACGGAAAAGGGTCCTGTGCTGTGATGCTGGAGAGCATACTTCAGCATGCTGGATACCGAGTGGGTTTATTTACATCTCCTCATCTTATTCGCTTCAACGAAAGAATTCGGGTGTCTGGATATCCAATCTCGGATGAAGATTTGGTCAGCGAGACCGCTGCTTTAAAACACAATATTAATCAATTAAATCAGAAGGGGGTTGAGCCCACATTCTTTGAGGCTACCAATGGACTTGCGTTTCAATATTTCAAAAATAAGAAGGTCGATATTGCGATTATTGAAACGGGGCTTGGTGGCCGATTAGATTCCACAAATGTTCTGACACCAATCGTATCCCTAATTACCTCGATTGGCATGGATCATTGTGGAATCTTAGGGGATACGTTGGCTTCGATAGCGTTCGAAAAGGCTGGAATTATCAAAATGGGAGTCCCCGTAGTTTCCGGAGTGCTCCAGGAGGAAGCCTCATCGGTCATAGAGGATGTGGCAAAACGCCGAAACGCTCGGCTGATTCAGCCGGGGTCCATCAAAACGCTGGCGCTGAACCACACGGATCTCGGACGAACAATCGCCTACGACCAGCGAGTGTTTCAGTTGGCTTTACCAGCAAAGAGTCAATGCTGCAATGTGGCTAGCGTATTGGAAGTTATTGAGGAGTTGAGACGGCAGGATTTTGAAATTTCGGAACAAGCTATCGAAGAAGGTCTACGGACCGTTAAGTGGCCGGGGCGTTTTGATAGAATCGAATCGAAACCTTTAGTTGTTTTAGACTGTGCTCACAACGACGCGTCTCTTTCCGACTTGTTCGAGTCTTGGTCCGAGTGGATGGAATACCCTCCATCGATAGTTGTTCTTGGTTTTCTGAGTGACAAGCTTTCCGAGCCTGTGATTGCCCAAATTCGAGCCTTTATCAAATCAAGTAAACGGCTCCTTATTGTCCCGGTTACGAGTGAGCGAGCGTCCGATCCAAATGCGATAAAAGAGCTATTTTTAGGGGGGCCTGAGACTTCAGTTTTAGGCGATGTTGAAGAGCTATGGCACGAAATTCGTCGGTTAGATTCCCTGGATTCGGTTCTTATATTCGGTTCGGTGTATCTGGCTGGTGAAATTCTGGCACATCACCAGGGAATCATGGCTCAATCCAAATTGAATGGATGAGAGGACAAATTTGAAATCCCGGGGAATCGTTTTTTTTGATGCTGGTAATACCATGCTCTACCCGCGTATCTCCATTGGCAAAGTCTACGCACGGTATGCCGAACACTACGGAATTGAGGCAGATTCGAGTGTTCTGGATCGAGGATTTCGGGATGCTTGGAAAGCGCTCAAAGCGGACAAGCATAAGGTTATCAAAGATACAGATGATAAACTTTGGTGGAAGGAGTTGGTTCGTCAAAGCTGGATTCACTTACCATTGCCCTCCCACTTTCCGTTTGATGATTATTTTGAATCTGTCTACGAGGCATTCGCTCTTCCCCAATTATGGAAAGTGTATCCGGATCTATGGCCGACTCTCGAAATACTCAAAGAGGTTGGAATCCAATGCGGCATATTGTCAAATTGGGATCGAAGACTGTACCCAGTCTTAAAGGGGCACGGTTTGTTCAACCGATTCGACCCAATCGTGATTTCTAGTGAGGTTGGATTTAATAAACCGGATCCAAGGATCTTTAGATATGCGGAACAGATATCGGGATTTTCGGCTGACGAGTGCCTATTGATCGGCGATGATCAAGTTTTAGACGGCGAGGGTGCTCGAGCCGTTGGATGGAGTTCTCTGATTTTGGATAGGCCTCGGCTCGGCACAGAACATGTATTAGACCAGATTCTTGAAAAAACAACGTAGCTTATAAATTCTGATGAATCTACTTCAATGATTTGACATCAGCTCAATGCCTAATAACGTATTTTAAGGTAAAGATTTCAGGTTTTTAGGTAAGGATCTTTAGCTATCAGATTCTCTTATGAATAAGATCGTTAAGTTATTAACCTCTACGTTGGGGCGTAAGTATATTATGGGGATCACTGGGGTTGGCCTAGTGGCCTTTATCATGATTCATATGCTTGGAAACTTGCAAATCTTTCTGGGTAAAGATGTTCTAAATCACTATGCGGTTTTACTAAAATCCAGTGCCGAGCTTCTTTGGGCATTTCGTCTTGGGTTGGTTGCAATGATTGTTCTTCATATCGTTTCCGCTATTTCGTTAGCAATCGACAATAGAAAGGCCAGACCCGTCGATTATAATTCCAAAGCCACCGTCCAAGCCAGCTATGCGTCACGAACAATGGTTTGGAGTGGGCTTATTGTCGTATCCTTTGTTGTTTATCACATTTTGCATTTTACCGCTAAAGTAACCGATCCAAGTTATCACGATTTCAAAACCGATCTCGATGGTAAGATGGTTCCTGATGTATATGCCATGGTAATTTCAGGTTTTTCTAATATTTGGGTCTCAGCTTTTTATATCATCGCTGTAGGTCTTTTGTGCATCCATTTAAGCCACGGTGTTTCGAGTATGTTTCAGTCTTTAGGTTTGCGCACTCAAAAGAATCAAGGGTTTCTGGCAATTTTGGCTATGGGTTTATCCTGGGTGATCTTTTTAGGCATGAGTGCCGTGCCGATGGCGATTGTTTTAAAGATTTTGCCCGATGCATAATACCGAAATGAAAACACTATGATCCTTGATTCTAAAACGCCGGCGGGTCCACTTCGCGACAAATGGACTAACTATAAGCGCGATATGAAGCTCGTTAACCCAGCCAACAAACGAAAATACAAAATCATCGTTGTAGGAAGTGGGCTAGCAGGGTCGTCAGCAGCGGCCACTTTAGGAGAGCTAGGTTATCAAGTAGATTGTTTTTGTTTCCACGATAGTCCAAGACGCGCTCACAGTATCGCGGCGCAGGGGGGTATCAATGCTGCAAAGAATTACCAAAATGACGGTGACAGCGTTTATCGGCTCTTTTACGACACGATTAAAGGAGGAGATTTTCGTTCTCGAGAAGCAAATGTCCACCGTCTTGCTGAGGTAAGTGTTAATATTATCGATCAATGTGCGGCGCAAGGGGTCCCATTTGCAAGAGAGTATGGTGGGGTTCTATCTAACCGTTCTTTTGGGGGCGCCCAGGTGTCTCGAACGTTTTACGCTCGGGGCCAGACTGGCCAGCAACTCCTTTTAGGTGCCTACTCCGCACTCAATCGCCAGATCAACAATGGTCAAGTGACCATGTATACTCATTCTGAAATGTTAGATCTCGTTTTGGTCAACGGCGAAGCCCGTGGGATTATCGTTCGGAATCTGAGAACGGGTAAGATTACGAGGCACGCAGGCCATGCGGTTCTACTCTGCACCGGTGGGTACGGAAACACGTGGAATCTCTCAACTTACGCGCGAGGATCGAATGCAACCGCTGCCTGGCGTGCTCACAAACGAGGGGCATTTTTCGCAAACCCGTGTTACACGCAAATCCATCCGACTTGTATTCCGGTAAGTGGTGATTATCAGTCCAAACTGACCCTGATGTCTGAGTCTTTGAGAAACGACGGCAGAGTTTGGGTTCCAAAGAAGAAAGAGGATTGCCAAAAAGATCCCCGAGATATTCCCGAGGAAGATCGTGATTATTATCTTGAGCGCAAATATCCTAGTTTTGGGAATCTTGCTCCAAGGGATATTTCGAGCCGGTCTGCAAAAGAAGCTTGCGATGAAGGTAGAGGTATTGGACCAACGGGTCTTGGGGTCTATCTCGACTTTTCTGACGCGATTAATCGACTTGGAAAAGACAAAGTGAAAGAGCGGTATGGTAATCTTTTTGATATCTACCATGAAATCACCAACGAAGATGCGTACGAGGTTCCCATGCGAATTTATCCAGCAATTCACTATACAATGGGTGGGTTGTGGGTGGATTATGAGTTGCAGAGCAATTTGCCAGGTCTTTTTGCGTTGGGAGAAGCGAATTTTTCGGACCATGGAGCAAATCGTTTAGGGGCAAGTGCTCTAATGCAGGGATTGGCTGATGGATATTTTGTAATTCCCTACACGATTGGCAACTACCTCGCGCAAACAGGCGCGGGACCTCTGTCAACAGACGACCCGGGATTTGAAGAAGCAGAAGAAAACGTTAATCAAACGATCAACAAATTAATGAACATCCGGGGTAAACGGACAGTCCACTCGTTCCATAAGGAGCTGGGGAAACTAATGTGGGATTACGTCGGAATGGCACGAGATAAAAGTGGACTAGAAAAAGTTTTAGAATTGATTCCAGCCTTGCGAGAGGAATTTTGGGAGAATGTGAACATTCCTGGTGACGCGGCATCCTTCAACCAGTCGATCGAAAAGGCTGGCCGTGTTGCTGACTTCCTGGAGCTGGGTGAGTTAGTTGCACGGGATGCATTAATCCGCGAAGAATCGTGCGGGGGTCATTTTAGAACAGAACATCAGACGGACGAAGGAGAAGCTTTGCGAGATGATGAAGCTTTCAGCCACGTCTCCGCTTGGGAATGGAATGACAAAGGTGCTCCGATCCTTCACGAAGAAACACTGGTTTACGAAGAAGTAAAAATGACCCAGAGAAGTTACAAATAATGAAAATTACCTTACGCGCATGGAGAGAATCACCTGGTAGCAGTGTCGATAGCGAAGGCCATTTCGAGGAATACGAAGCGGATCAACTCAATCCGAATATGTCATTTCTGGAGATGATCGATACGGTAAATGAACAACTTGCTGAAAATGGCGTTGAGCCTATTGCATTTGATCACGATTGTCGGGAGGGAATTTGCGGAACGTGCTCGATGGTTATAAATGGTGTGCCCCACGGACCTGAACGGGGAGTTGCGACGTGCCAGGTTTACATGAGAGGGTTTAAGGACGGTGACGTTATCACAATCGAGCCCTTTCGCTCTCAAGCATTTCCTTTGATTAAAGACTTGGTTGTCGACCGAAGTGCCTTTGACCGTATCCAACAGGCAGGAGGATATGTTTCAGTAAACACAGGTTCTGCGCCCGATGCAAATGCGTTGCCTATTCCGAAAGATATGGCCGAGGAGGCTTTTGATGCGGCGGCTTGTATCGGTTGTGGTGCATGCGTTGCTTCATGTAAAAATGGCTCAGCAATGTTGTTCACTTCAGCGAAGGTTTCACATTTGGCGTTACTTCCGCAAGGCCAAGCAGAGCGAGATCGCCGAGTTTTAGCTATGGTAAACACGATGGATGCAGAGGGCTTTGGAGCGTGTTCGAATCAATATGAATGCGAGGCGGTTTGTCCCAAGGAAATTAGTGTTCAGCATATCGCGCGAATGAATCGCGACTATGCAATGGCATCACTGCGTGATTCGCTTGCCTAAGGATTCTTAAGTCCAATTTTTGAGGGTTAAGTTATTATGGTAGAAAGCTCAAACGAATCCATTTCTCTATCGAGAGCTGTTGAGGCAATTCAAATCCCAGCTGGCACTTCCACGACCCTACCAGAAGGAACCCATGTTGTGATTACCCAATCACTTGGAGGCTCGTTTACCGTCCACTCATCAACTCATGGAGGTTTGTTCCGAATTGATAATTCGGATGCAGACGCGCTTGGTCAAAAGCCAGTCGAGGAAGAAACGACAGCTGAAGCCGACACCTTAGACGGTCGGATCTGGGAAGCATTAAAGGCATGCTATGACCCTGAGATTCCTGTGAACATCGTCGATCTGGGTTTGATTTACAGTATGGAAGCAAAAGAGGGGCATGTAGACGTGAAAATGACCTTAACTGCGCCTGGTTGCGGCATGGGCCCTGCGATAGCGGCAGATGCTAAGAGTAAAATAGAAGCTTTAGATTCGATTAACTCGGCGGAGGTCGAAGTTGTTTGGGAACCTCAGTGGAATCCATCCATGATTTCTCCAGCAGGTAAATTGAAGCTGGGGATTGAAGACTAGGTCTTTCCTTTTCAAGAATTGTTGGCGACGACTACTTGAAGCGGAAACCTTAAAATCAATTCTTCATTGAGGTAGATCTCAACGGGGTAGGCTCCCTCTTCCGTGAACTCAACACCTCCAAAAACCGCAACGTTGGTAGCGTGATTCTCTTCACTTGCCAAATGAAACTCCGTCTTTGTTTGAGAGAGGACGCTTTCATCCAAAGCCAGAACTCGAGTCGTCTGATCAAATGAACCTTCTCCGGAGCACCATCGGGTAAAAACACAGATTTTCATCAAGCGAATTGGAAGCTGAGGTGCAGGGATTGTATTGATTACGCCAACAAGCGTATTACCACCAGCAACTTCCAAGCGAACATCTTCGCAGATCAGGGCACATTGAAGGTCAGGAACCATGGATCCACCATACGTAAAACGGAATGGCTAAAAAGGTAATTATCAAAAAAACGATTCAGCTGAGATATGGTTGTGATTCGGAAGCAGATTTGACAGAAAAGAGATATTGGGCATCTTGGTGCCCTTCCGAATTATCAGTAAACCGTTTTCTATCTTAATTCTATGATTTTTATTGTTCCTGTTGCCGCAGCCTGCCTTTATGCCGTTGGCTCAATGGGACTTAAGAAGTCGATGCAAGCGGGGACTTCGGCTCGGCGTGTCATGGCAGTTTCAAATATTGCTATGGCTTTATGGTCGGTTCCATTGTTCTTTTTCTTTTCTGGGACCTGGGATCTGAAGGCTTGGCTAGCCGCCGTTGCCGCAGGTATTGCACTATTTGCCGGGCGAATCTGCTCGATTAAAGCTTTAGAGGCAGGGGATCTTTCGATCGTGGCGCCGCTGCTGGGAATGAAAACCATCTTGGTTGCTTTGCTATCACTCGCGTTCAAAGCGGAAGGGATTAACTTGTGGCTTCTGGTTGCTGCCGCTCTTGCTTCGGCAGGGGTCGCATTACTGCAAAGGGGACCAACCGAGTCCATGATTGGAATGAAAAAGGCCGCACTTTTTGCATTTGCTGCGAGCTTACTATTTGCTTGCACCGACGTCTTAGTTCAAAGCAGTGCCCGCGTTTTAGGTGTTGGTTATTTTCACCCCACGCTTTTTCTCACAGTAGCTGTTCTGATTCCGCTGCTCGGTAAACATCCTGCCCCACCTCAAGAGGGAAAGAAGCCGTTATGGTTTGGGTCTGGGATTATGGGATTTCAGACTTCCGTAATGATTTTGGTGATTGGCCTCAGCGGACAGGCAACGTTAGTCAATATCGTGTATTCAAGTCGAGCTTTGTGGTCTGTCGTTGTCGACCGATTGGTAGGTGAACCCCACATCAAAGACTTTATGGTTTCTCGATTAGCGGGAGCCCTCTGCATCACAGGCGCAGTAATCCTAGCAATTTTAACTCGCTGACTTTAAACGGGGATCAAAGATACCTAAGCAAGGTGCCCCTGGTGGGAGCCTCCACAAGAATAGCACTCATCATACTTAGGATCCAGATACATGGCGTATTTTGCTCCGCCTTGTTCGGCAAGCTTAGCAATGTGCTCTTGCCGTTCCGGTGTTGTCATCGGTGTTTTGGAGGAAGCTAAAACGGCTTGATCAACATACTCCACTTTATCAACGCCAATGACATGGGTGCAAACTTGCGAGTAACTAAGGGCGTATCGAACAACTTCTTCGACGTTAGTCTTTCCGTGAAGGAAGGCACGTTTGCTTCCTCCGAAACCCTTCATTCCGAGAACAGCGATGTTCTTTTCGATACAAATAGGCATAACTTCTTCTTCAAACCTGCGTGAGCTCAGTGCACCAAGCGCGGAAACGGGCATAAGCGTTGCATCCCACTCGAATCCGTCTTTGATAAGATCAATATGAATCTGTGGGGTTGTATGACCCGTAAATCCGCAATATCGAATTTTGCCTTGCTGTTTGGCTTCTGCCATTGCTTCGATGGCACTATCCGTGCGATAGGCCCATTTTGCAGCATCACCTTTCACGTTATGAATCATCCATAGATCAAGGTAGTCTGTCTTCAATCGGCGGAGTGAATCTTCCAACATTTTCATCGATCCCGCTTTGTCGTCGGAATACGCCTTATCATTATAGGTTGAAAACTTGGTCATCAAAAACACCTTGTCTCGTTTTCCTTTGAGACTGGTGCCCATCATCTCCTCAGCGCTTCCCCCGTGATAGGTCCAGGCGTTTTCAAAGAAGTTGACGCCACGGTCGATAGCCTGGGCACAGATTCGGTCTGCAACTTCCTGAGACTCAGCAAATTTTAAGGTGTGACCACCAAAACCAATGACACTCAACATTTCATCATGGCGTCCGAATTTCCTCTGGGGAACAGAGGCGTTTTCGGCGGCTTTGGTTTGACCTTTAATAAAAGGTAAGGTTCCGGCAGCGCCGGCGAAGGATTTGAGGAAGGATCGGCGGGACAGGCTCATATCCATGTATTAGCCCAGGACCTATGGACAGTCAAGGAAGGTCCCTATGCTAAAGCGAAGACGACAAACAAAATACCCCTGCTGCCAACAGGGGTATTTTGGAAGGTAATTTAGCTTATAGAGTCCCTTTAGCCAAAGTTGGTGGGAGGGTAGGCGGCTTGGTCTCGTTTTCTTGCCCGGCGATTCGATACCAGTCAACGTTTCGGGTAACTATCATAACGATCGCTAGAATGGAGAAGAGAAGTAATGCCCCCATTAGTAGAGCAAAGTCTTCGAGCTGCAGTAGTGTGTAGAGTGTTCCATAAACAGCACTCAAGATCGCAGCAAAACCAATCCCTCGAATTGAGTGTTTCAGCACATAGGTGACGTAAAAACTCAGAAGGCTGACACATGCTCCGGCAGCAATCAGATATGAGTAGGCAAATGAAATATGCTCACTTAGGGATAGGAGCAAAAGAAAGAAAAGGGCAAGTGCAATTCCCACCAAACCATATTGAATCGGGTGTACCCTTAGATCCTTTAGAATTTCGAATAGGAAAAAGGCAACAAAGGTTAAGGCGATAAACAGGAAACCATACTTAACAGAACGTTCTGAGATCAGATAAACGTCTACTGGATTAACGAAGCGGACGCCAACAGCCTCAGAGGCCAAGTGTTGGAAGCTCTGAGACGAGCGTTTTCCAAACGTCTGTGAGATATTTGTGGCAAAGTGGGAAATCTTCCAAAAAGCTTCAAAGCCATGGCCGCTAATTGAGTGTTCGGAGTTGTTATAAGGCCCGACAAAAGAAGGGTGGGGCCAGTCGGAATGATAGCCAATGGAAACATTCTTTCCTATCGGAGTGACTTTGAATGCACCCATTCCCTGGAGTTGAAGAGTGAATTGGTAAGCAATCAACTTGCCTTCCTGTTCCCGCGAGAATGGTTTTAATGTCAGGTGGATTCCAGAAGGGAGTATATTATTTGGACAGCCTGGGTTGAACGATTGCTGGGAACCGTCCCATTCGATCTTTGGCACCTCCCGAATACCTCGCGGGTCGCTAATGCCGACGATTAAATAGGGAGGCTGTTCGAAGCTGATATTCTTCTGATTCGACAAAGCCTCCATACCCTCGATTTTGAAATTGCCGCTGACTTCGGTGGAAGAGCTATAGACGGGAAAGGTGTAAATGCCTTTGTAGCGTTCTTCTGAGTCGACCGATGCTTCGACGTCGAGTGTTTCCGGGGAAAGGTAAAGGTAATACTGCTTCGATGACTTGTGATAGGTATGGACCCGTTCTTCGGGATCCCATTTTTTAACTGTGGTCTGTTTGTTATAAGGAATCACTAGAATGGGACCAATGATGGTTTGTTCATCTGCCCAGCTTTGGGCGGCTTCAGCCATGGCTTGGCTGCGATAATCCTGTCGCTCGCTGATGAGACTTCGGATCATTATGAGGGGGATGAGTAGAATGAGTGCGGTGAAGCCGATAGCTGCGATTTTAATTAAAATTTGGAATTTGCGTTTCATAGGGAGTTCCTTGGTTGAGTTCACGGATCAGCTTAAGGCTTCGATGAGAAACCTGTATGAAGCGAATATGAATAATGAATGAAATCTAGATGAAGCTTCTCGGAGTAGATCTAGTCTGAGACGGGTTCAAAAATGATTCGATTTAGCCACGGGCCTTTGGATTTACCTAGAATTCCATTCCAGAACCAAGCCGAGACGTCAGTGAAGAATTTGCCTTCACCATCTTGAATTTGTTCTAGAACAACAAATGTTTTTTGTTTTTTCGTTGCTTGGAGTCTTCGCCAGGGGTGTTCGAATTTATCGAAGATCACGGATTCTTTTTCGATGGAAAATCCTTGTGCGGATAAGCAGTGACGGACCGGATGAACCTTGCGGCTCGGTCGAGTAATCCATCGAAAGATGATCCGACGGTTACCATCTGTAAACGCCGCTGCTTTTCCGGGAAATGCTTGATAAAACCTTTGTTCATCAATTTCAAAATCAACTGGTTGGAGGTGCTGTCCTAACCAGTATTGAGGCCAGGAGGGGAGAGTTTGAAGATTATTCTCAGGTGATGATTTCGAGATGAAAAGGGGGCGAGCCGCTGCAATTAGAGAAAGCAGAAATATAATGCTCCAGATGAGTTGGATAAGCTTCATATAGAAAATCGCTTTTGAAGTAGTTTGATCCAGAAGAAGATGCATAGGCAGGCTACAGCAAAAAGAATGAGCCCAATAGTCATGTGCCCCCAGGTAGGCCAGGTCAAAAGTCCAGATTCAGGGAAAAATAGAATCAGGTTTCGCAGTAAATTAAGACCAAAAATACACAGGGTTGTTCCCATTGCTGCTAGGGCTGTCAACTTCCAAGGGAATCGCGCTTTACAGGCCAGGCATGCGGTTAAAAAGGCTCCGAACCACATCATTGAGATGCCGCTGCAAGGTGCGTCGATAAGAACAATGGAGTCTTTCCAAAATAAAGCAGCTTCTTCGTGGGTGACAGGTAATCCGCACCATGAAAGAAGGTGGCTTGAGCAGATCCCGATAAGGAGTCGTAATGGATAGCCTACATAGAATTGTAGTGTTGCGATCAAAGGAAGGGAAAGGACGAGTAAGGCGTACCAACCCGAAGGAGGCCGCGTTTCCCACAAAATGACGGCTAGTAAAGTGATTGCAAAAAGAGCCTGAATCACTTTGGGGAGATGTGGAAGCAATAGCGAGTACATCCCAATAATTATCGAAACGAGTCCTAACGTTATTTTTGAGCAGTCTTTATCTATTCTAGACCAAGGGAGGAAATAAACGCAGGCAATCAAAGCGAGAATACCCCACGGATCATCGGAGTGATCGAGCATCCGATTGATATACCAAGGCCAAATCGGCCAGAACGTCAAAAAACCGATTGCGAGCAAACCAACTCGGCTGAAGCTTTCCTTTGACTTCCCCCCGAGAGCAGACCCCGGGGAGAAGAATAATGGCTCAAGACGATTCATGGTTGGCGGTCGATCCAGAGAGCTCCGCATAGCATCAAGGCTACGATTCCGAGAAGCATGATGGACGAAGGTTCTGGAGTGCTACCAAAACTGCCTCCAACGGCCATCTCAGAAACATTCTTTGGCAACGGTAGGGGTTGTTTTATTTTTTTCGAATCTGCGCCTGGATTGCGAATTACTTCA
The DNA here is from genome assembly GCA_039027395.1 of Verrucomicrobiota bacterium. Taxonomy (GTDB): domain Bacteria; phylum Verrucomicrobiota; class Verrucomicrobiia; order Methylacidiphilales; family JBCBYL01; genus JBCCKK01. The sequence continues at coordinate 14,111 of JBCCKK010000003.1, forward strand.
TCGACTGCAACAAATGATGTGTATTGAGTAAGCAGGTTGTAAAGCAAGCCAAGACGAGTTACTTCGCTAATCCGACTGTCGTCACTTTGAAGCTTGTTGTAGTCGGAAAGTTCTTTGATTCGATTTCGAGCCCAGAGCTGAGCTAGTCCCGAGCTGCTATCCGAAGCATGATATCTAGAAACTAACGTATCATGCTGATACAAGCCGGCACCTGTTATACCAGAAAGCCGGATATTCCCTTGGGCTTTTCCCTTCCACTTACCGAAAGCGACGATCGGGCGATCGGCAAGAAGGTCAGGTTGCTTCGCAATATTCAGATCGTAAACATCAAACCCGGCGAATTCGATTTTTACGTCGGTCAACAGAGGAGCGGCTATGTAGTCAGCGAATTCTTTTACCTTCGAGGAAGCTTCGCGAACATTGGTGACCACAAAGGGTTCTCCACGCCCTATGCGAGCCATTCCGTCGATGATGTAGCGATTCACGCTGGAACCGATTCCGAAAGAAAACAGATTGGCTCGATTGAGATTCTCTTTAATAAGATCGAAGGTTTCGGCTTCGACATGGACATAGCCATCGGTGATTACCACAAAGGTGCGAGATCGCCCTTTGCTTTCTTCAAGTTCCAAAGCGCGTCTTAGGGCGGGAAGAAGAGCGGTTCCTCCTCCACCTGGATATGAATCCAGTTGCTGCAATGCTTTCCAGACATTGGATTCGGTTGCAGCGAGTGATCTTTCAGAGAGGAGGGCTGAACCGCCTGCGAAGAACAGCATATTAAACGTGTCGGTGGGTCGGAGTTTTCCCACCAGCCTCCGAATCAAGTCCTTGGATACTTGCATAGGAAATCCGTTCATAGATCCTGAAACATCTATAATGAATATGTATTCTCTTGGTGGAATGTAGCTGGCTTTATGTCGTTTAGGAGGCTGAGCTGTGTAGAGGAAGAAGTTTTCATCTTCACCTTCGAAAAGAAGTAAACCTGATTCGATTGATTTCCCAGCTAGCTGGTAATTGAGGACAAAGTCGCGTGTCTGCGGAGCAAATTCCTCATTATCAATGGTGATATCTGCGGTGTATTTTCCTTCATATTCGACATCAATCTTATGCGTTCCACTTGATACGGATTGGAGTGGCATTCCCGCATCGAGCCGAACCTTCAATTCAAAAGTAGATGGGTTATCTTGATTGCTTTTAAGGTAAGGATTGGAAACCCATTTTTCGGATTCAGGGGCACCTAAGGAAGGTTGATCTGAATATCGTGGTCCAACAACGGTTGGATAAACAAAGGAATAGATTTTGTCCTTAGGAGTGAGGAGTTCTGTATACCTCAGTTCCACTTGAATACGATCTTCTGGTAAAATATTAGCGACATCCATCTGGAACACATTGGGGCGCTGTTGTTGGAGTAGACTGGCACTTTTCCCTTGCGCCTTAGCCGTTTCGTAAGTTCTACGAGCTGCTTGTTTTTCTTTAATTTGAGCTTTGATGCGCCGATCTCCAATCGTCATAGTCATGCCATAAACAGCTGCATTTGCGGAGCCGGGGAAAACGTAGGTGGCCTCAATAGGAGAGTTTCCCATATTGGCATACGTTTGAGTGATAACCACATCAGCGATAACTCCACTGATATGAACCTCGGTAGACGTATGTTTCAGAGGAAAGTCTTCTTCAGAGGATTCCTTTGATTTGACAAAAAAATAAGGGGATAGGGTCTGAGTTTCTGCCTGAATATTTAAGCCGAGTAAAAGTCCGCCAATGACCATTGAAATCCAGATGTAGGGTCGCTGTGGACGTATGATGTTTAGCATAGATGCCTCCTTGGTTTAGGTTCAGGCACAGTTTGCTTAGCAATTGCGATTTAAGAATGAATTGAAGATGAATTATGAATGAAATTTGTGTGAATCCTAAGCGAATGGATTCAAAGCGTCTGAGCTTCGGATTCAGCCAATTTCTTCTTTGATGAAGTCTTTAGAATCCTAGGGAGAGTAAGGGTAGCGATCGTCCCGCCATTTGGAGCGTCTTTTAGTTCGATACGGCCTTGGTGAAGCTGAGCAACTTCCCGGACAAACGGCAGCCCTAGGCCTGAGCTCTTTCGCTGGCTATCCGGGCGAGGCAATGAATAGAAACGTTTGAAAATATTCACCCGCGCATAATCAGGAATACCTGGGCCATGATCTCGGATGGCAATTTGGATTTTATCCTCCGATACTTCGGTTTTGATATCAATTGAAGCCTGCATCGGACTAAAATCGATCGCGTTCTGCAGTAGGTTGGAGATTGCTTGTCCCAAAAGAAAGGAATCGCCTTTGACGGCTGCTTCCTCATTGTCGACCCGTTGCAGCTGGATTTTTTTGGCTAGGAGAAGAGGCTCTTTTCCTTCGGTAACTTCGCTAATGATTGAGCGAACGGATATGACCTCAGTTTTATCCAAAGTCTTTCGAGTTTCCAAAGAGGATAACAAAAGAAGTTCATCTACGATACGGGCTAAACGTTTAGCTTCCGTTTGGATATTTCTAAGAAAACGTTGTCTTTGTTTAGGAGGCATATCCTCTTCCAAGAGCTCCGCGGCTCCTTGGATAGCGGAGACGGGGCTCTTGAATTCGTGAGTTAGTGTTTGAATATATTTTTCCGCATACTTTCGGCCTTCCAGCACATCGCGCATTTGTTCTACGGCGGAGAACAGCTCTCGCATTTCACGAGTTAGAATCCATCGGGGCGAGGGTGCGTGCCGGCTATCGCGGACTTGGCGTGCATAGCGGGTTATGGCATCGATCGGATGGGTGAGCAGGAAAGCAACCGTCAGACTCAAAAGGATAACGGCAAAGCCAGCAATTGCCGAGACCCGTATCACCTTTTGAGTAGCGATCGTGAGAAAGTTATTAAGGCTGCTGACTGGCTTGCAAACGGTAAGAACACCAATCCTCTGATTTTTTATGACAATGGGAGATGCAATATATAGCGTGCTAGATCTTGGATCTTCTTTGTCAGCACGGCTGGATCGAGCTCCATAGGTACCCTTGAGTGTCAGCCGAACGTCTCTCCATTTTGAGTAGTCTTGGCCAACAGCGGAGGGGTTTCTGGAGTCATAAAGAACGATGCCGAGATGGTCGGTGACATAGACATGCATATTCACGTCGGTTTTTAGATGCTCGTATATTTGCGCCGATAAATGGCGTCTATGAGCGGATTCGAAGATTTCCGCGAGTCCTTCAACATTTAGGTTCTCAAGCGTGCTCTGGGCTGCGACCACTTCCGCAAGAATATTTGAACTATCAACCAACGATTCTTCGACTGCTTCTAGGTAACGAGGTCTCAGATCCTCGACAACCCAGCGGGCTAATAGGAAGAAGCCCAAGCCTATAATCAGAACACTCGATAGAATAACTCCAAGTCGAATGGTCATAATTCAGCCGAGATTTGCAATGAGTATCCCATTCCTCGGTGAGTTTTGATCGGATTCACTTCGGGGCGGATGGCGCGGAGTTTGGCTCGAATCTGTTTGATATGTGCATCGATGGTTCGGTCCAGGCTGGCCTCAGGTTCCTCCCATGCTTGCGTCAATAATTCTTCACGCGAATACACTCGACCAGGTCGACCAATTAAGACGCAAAGTAACCGGTATTCGTAGCGAGACAATTCGAGTCGGGTTCCATAATAAGAGATCGCCTTTTTCACGTCATTTAATGAAAATGGGCCTTCTTGATTGAGAGGAGATGGAGAAGTAGCTGTCGCTTTGAGAGTGGATTCTGATGTGCGTCGTAGTACAGCCCGGACTCGAGCCGTCAGTTCACGTGGGCTAAAGGGCTTGACGATATAGTCGTCAGCGCCGATCTCAAGGCCAACGATTTTGTCAATTTCACCACTGCGTGCTGTTAGGAAGATAATGGGAACTTTCGAATGGTTGCGAATTTTGCGACACAGTTCAAATCCACTCATGTCGGGCATTCCAATATCAAGTAGGACCAAATCAAAAGAAACACCATCCAATAGGTCTTGTGCAATCTGTCCGGTTTCTGCCCATTTATGCCGAAACCCCTCGGTTTCAAGGGCGTAGCAAATATTCTCGGCGATGCCGGGTTCATCTTCAACGACCAAGATGTAGGGAAGGGCCACGATGATTAATGTATCTATTCATTGTCGGCTGGCGAGGGCTAATGTTCTGTGGTAAAGTGATTTCCATAAATTCTTACTTGATTGATACCGGCAACATGCGCAAAACCATCTCGGACTTTAATTAGAACACGTTAATTATAAACGATTAATATATCTTATAGAGTTAGTTTTATATGCCGGATAATAAACAAAATATCAAACCCGAGCAGCTTTTGGCTCAGAATAAAGAGCTCAACCGAGAGCTCAATGAACTCAAAGAAGTTAATCTCAATCAGCAGAAACGGGTTGAGTTATGTCAGTTGATTACCGAAAACGTAGCCGATCTACTTGCAATCATAGACTCTGACGGCAAACGCATCTGGAACAATAAATCGTATTATCAGACCTTAGGTTATACGCCCGAAGAGCTTGAAAAAACCGTTTCATTTATTGAAATACATCCAGATGATCGAGCGATCGTTCAAGATACATTCAATGAGAGTATCGAAACAGGGTTGGGACGTAAGATTGAGTATCGAATGAAGCATAAGAACGGGACTTGGATTCCCCTTGAATCGAAAGCCGAGGTGGTTCGCAATGAAGAAGGGGACGTCGAGGCCTTGGTCCTGGTCGCACGCGATATTTCTCAACGCAAGCGTATGGAAAAGGAGCTGATCAAATCGCAAAAAATGCAAGCGCTTGCCGGTTTTGCGACAAAGGTCGCCGATGATTTTACAGGATATATCAGTGAAGTTCGGAGCAAGATCGAAGTGGTTTCTAAATCGGTCCGAAGTGATACGGCTGAAGGTTTATTACTGTCCGATACCATGCATGCCGCCGATAAATGCCAAGAGTTGGTTGACGAGCTATTGTCGCTTTCTGTAACGGAAGTTCGGACGGATCAAGAGTTTTGTTTGCAAGATGTGATAAAGATTTGTGCTAAAGAGGTCGTTCCCGCAGGAACCCGAATTCAGCTCGATCTGAAAATGGTCGACTACAAAGTGTTGATTAAGGGCTCTGAATCAATGATGACTGAAGCGGTTAAGCAGCTCTTTAGAAACGCAGTCGAGTCGATGATACACGGAGGTGTTCTTCGCGTTACGCTGAAAACGGAGCAGCGAGCAGAGGATACTGTGGTAATTGAGGCGGGTAGCTACGCGGTGCTTCACATTAAAGATGAGGGGATCGGGATCCCCGAGGACAATATGATCCGTGTTTTTGAACCTTACTATACGACGAAGCCCGGTCACCAAGGACTAGGGTTGTCGACGGCATTCGTGACCATGACCGAACATGGTGGGAAGTTAAGTGTTGAATCAGCAATCAACAGTGGAACGGATGTTCTGGTGCATCTTCCGGCCGAGTTCCAGCAGACGATTGAAGTTCCAATCCCAGATCCCGAGGAAGCGGCAAATCCTAAGGCAAAGCGCGTCTTAGTGAATGATCGTGAGCAATTCGTTCGAGAGTTTTCAGTAGCGATGTTAAAGCAGTTAGGCTACCAGGCTGATGCTGTTGAGAAAGCTGAATACCTCGCCCAAGAATGTCGCGCAGCTCAAAGACGGAGAGAGTCCTACAACATGGTCCTGTTTGATCCTTCTGAATTGGATGATGATGAGACTCAGGAAATGTGTTCTAAACTTCGATCACTTTCGCCTTACCTCAAAATTATTGCGACGGGAGAGGACCCGAATGACACTATGATTCTTGAACCCGAGACCTATGGATTTCATGGTTCATTAGCAAAGCCTTTTAAATTGGAGGGTCTCAAAGCTTTGTTGGATTACTTTTTCGGGAACCACAAGAGGTAGTATTTGAGATGTGGATACTAATAAATCTTTAGAAAATTGGGCATTATGGCTTGCGATTATGGGCTTCGAGGCTAGCTTCCAAGCCGTATGAAAAAGTCATTATTTGCTTTGTTTACGATGGTTATGATATTGGGTGCAAGTCTACCTGTTTACTCCGAGTCCTGTGATGGAGAAAAGAAGGAATGCTCCAAAGAGGGTGAAAAGAAGTGTGAAGACGGTTCCAAAAAGGAAGCGTCCGACAAAAAAGAACAAGCTAAGTCTTAAGTCTTATTTAATTATTTTCAAAACGGCCAATCCATACTGGGTTGGTCGTTTTTTGTATTGTTGAGAGCACTTTGTTTTGTAATACGATTGCTTTTCAAATACCCAAAAAGATCTCAGTTTAGCAAACCGTTTGGTCCTAGAGATCAAGGATGCGCAACAATAGTATGGATCTGTAAAAGATTCTTTGACCGCTTGCGCATACAGTACAACCGACTAAATTAGTTGTATGAAAATTGTATTAGCAGCCCTAGTGACCTGCGTTTTCGTATTAGGTGCGAGCTTGCCTGTTTATCCGCATTGTGCGTCCTGCGGAGGCTCTAGCGAAAAAACGAAATGTGCCAAAAGCTGCACAGGGAAAAATTGTAAGAAAAACTGTGCAGAAGGTTGCTCGAAAGACTGCAGTGGAAAAAAAGAAGCCGAGAAAAAATGTTGTGAGAAACAGGGTGAAAAGAACAAAGAGAATAAATCATAACAATCATTTAGTTCTATTTAAAACGGTCAATCCTTGAGGGTTGACCGTTTTTTTGTCGTCGAGGTTTCCCTAAAAAATAGTTAGCTAGGTCAACGAGCCCAGAATATTTGAAATTTGGATCTGCGTAATGGTGGAGGACATAGAATGCAAAGTAATAGAATCGACAAAAAGCCCAGATGCTAATTCCAAGAAGTGCGATGGTGCTGAGGCTCAAGTTTAAAAAAATTAGAAGTGCGCTACTAAGTAGGCCTAAGCATAGAAAAAGAATTCCCTTAAACTTAAGAATTCTCGGATTCTTGATATCCATAGATTAATTACAGAACGAAAACATTTCTATTTTGAGCCCGAAGGTTCGTTTGTATAGATGGTATCGGCTACACCATAATCTAGAGCCTCTTGTGGGCTGAAATAGATCATTTCATCATCATCTCGCTCAAGCCATTTCTCAGGCAACTTCGCATGGGCTTTCCAAAAGTTGATATATCGGTTTTCAAAGATAGGGTCCTCGTCTACACCTAAGGTGTGAAAGCCTAAGATCGTGTGGGGATAGACAACACGACGACCCGTTGCTGCGGCAAGGAGCATTGACCCCGACGAATGGACTTCGCCGATTCCGTGAATGTTTACGGGAGCTTTTATGCTTCGCATGGTATCGATCATTGAAAAAATATCGGCCTCCCAACCGCCCTCAGTCCTCAAATAAAGATCGATAGGTAGTTTTGAATTTTGGCGGTCTAGGAGTAGAAGTTTTCGGATCAATGACCGCGCGGAAACCGCATTAATATCAGTATTTACGATCAGGATTCGCTTTTCCAGAAGGCGTGTATCTTCTGGATGCGATGTGGGTTCGAATCCCGCATCAATGAAAGCGTCGGAAAGGCTTTCGTAATCGAATTCAAACGGCTCCTGATTTTGGGAAATAACGAAGAAGGATCCCCATACAGCAATAAGTTGGGAAATAAAAAAATAAGTTCCTAGAATGACGATAAGAATCGCAGTGGTGACAATGTTATTTGGCATAGATGATTTCATATTAATTTAATGGAAAGAGCTTGCGTTGATCGAGCATGAATTGAATCTAGATCAAAAGGAAGATTATCGTGTCGAAACTTCTGAAAAGGCTATGATGGAATATTGTTTCTATCAGAGAATCCAACGAGATCGAGAAGCCCAGAGTGCTCGGCAAGTTTCTTATATTTAGCAAGAGGCTGGGTATTTTCTAAGATACATGAAGGAAGTAGTCCTTCGTTCCATGCTCTCATTTCGGCAGCACTCCAGGGAGCTTCCAGGACTTGCTTGAGCTTAAAAAGTGTTTTCAGTCCGCCATTTGCCTTTTTGATAAGCCAGAGATCTCCTTGCAGTGGAATTCCGGAGTTCTTCTGAGCTGGATAGAGTTCGTCGCCAATATCAGTGGTTTTCGTAAATACATCCTCTAAAGACTCTCCCAATATGGCGATATCATCCCAGTTAAGCACGCCTGAGGCAGTAGCGATGATTGGAGGGTTTGTTGGCGAAGTATTCCTTAGATCGTATGCGTAGAAGATTCCACCTCCATTAAGTCCAATAGGCAGGGCATCTGGCATATATTCTGGAAATAGATAATGGATATAGTATTCACGGAGATCTTCGAGCCCAAACAAGCTAGCTTCACGTTCTCCATTAACCAGATCGAGACCATTGGAATGTGAGAGAAGCACTTTGTATTCTCCTGGAAGCCAGAGAGGAAATGGAGCCCAGTTGGAATAATCGACATTGTCAGCTAGGTTTAGTAGTTTGCTGAGTTGTTGGATTTCGTCCTCACTCAAGGGTTTTCTAAGAAATGGGTCAATCTCAGCTAGAGAGGTGTCGACTAACGGGGGCTGGGTCTCGACTTCATCTAGCTTATTCAGCCATTGCATAATCAAATTCGGGAAAGTATCGAGGAAACGATTATTTGTTTGGTAAGTAACACCTTGAACTCAGTTCGGGTGCCGGGTGAAGCTACACTTTCTTTTGAAGTCATTAATAATTATAATTTAGTCTTGTCAGGGATAAGTTAAAAGCTTTTACAGTGACTGTTTGAGAGAATCTTTAGATCTCCACGAAGCCTGCAAAAATACACCTTTCAGAGAGCCCGGGAAGCCGCGTTCATTACGATACAAAGCACCGATGACCAAGTCCACAGCTGCAGCCCCAATTTCCTCATGTGGACGAACGGTTCCGGCGAATGACTTATTGTCTGGTTCTAGATCGAGATCCACGAAGCTTATTGCTCGCCTATCGGGTGGTTCGAGTTGGGCTTTGAGTCGTGAGGAGGTATTTATAGTCAAAACAACATCGGGCCGATAGCGCCGAATCCATGCTTTAAACTGCCTAGTAGGTAAAGGATGTTTTTCATCCCATACAAAGAGAGGGATAGGGCAGATTTTGGGGAGTTGGCAACAAGATCTGTGGAAAGCATTTAGGCTAGCATAATAGCGCCCCGATGCATTGAGCTCAAAATGGTGAGCCAGAGCGAGCCCGATACGCTTACGTCCTTGTTTGACCAATCGATCAGCAGCAAGTTGGACTAGATCATATGGATCTATGGTTGCAAACGAGAATAAACTCGATTTGATTTCGAAGCCGCTGGGAGCCGCCATAGAACAAGCGTAATGACCGAATGGAAGTTTGATCTCCAATGGATTCATTCCTAGCAAAATCAAGCCGGGAACACCTTTCGATTGGAGAATCTGGTGTAACCTTCTAGGCTTGATTCCGGGTTGATAGGCCCAGTGAGGTTCGATTTGATAGCCTTGTTTTTCTGCCCGGTTTTTCGCTCCTGCAAGAACACGCTGGTAGTCGCTAAGATGCTTTAAGGGGTTCTTCTCGGGATGCCCGACTAACAAACCCAAGATCGCCTTAAAACGCCGATTTCCCTTGGAGATCCGATGATGAACCAGAGAAGCTGCAAAGGCGTTGGATCGGTAGCCAACTCGTTTGGCAACATTTCGAACTCGCTTTCGTGTCGCCTCCGAAATCTTTGGATCGTTTCGTAAGGCTCGCGATACTGTATTTGCTGATATTTCCAATTCGTTAGCGATTGATTTAAGAGTCGGCAGCGGCTTCACGGTAGGCTTCCTAGGATTAACGTTAACTTTATAAATAGTTAGAATCAAAAAAATTAATTATTATTTTTGTAACACAAGAAGATACTGCTTATGAAAAACCAATCTAATTCGATATGTGTACATTCGAAACTTTTGACTATATCGCTTATAGCGATCATAGCCGTTTCGTCTCTTTTAACTGACACAACTCACGCTGCACCAACTCAAGCGGCTCGAGCCGATGATTTCGTCGAGTTTCTTGGGATCAATATCAAATTGAACCGAGCGATTTATGAAAATAATTGGAGTTCGGTGCGATCCAAATTGAATACGTTAAATATTCGATACTATCGCGATGGGCTAAAAAATATTGATAACTCTACCTATAAGAGCCGACAGCAAGGTCTTTACAACGATTATGGTATGAAGCTCATGGGAATTTGGAGTCCATGGGAACACAATGGTATAGGCCCTGGAGCTGCGGTTTCTCGAGCTCAACAAGCTAAGGAATATCTTTTAGCCGTTGCTGGGCCAAACGAACCCGATCTCTTCTGGGCTAATGATTGGGATTTCGGTGGATTTACAGAGTGGTTTGACGAAGCTCGTTGGTATCAAAATCAGTTATTCACTGCGATCAATGCTAACTCTCAAGTCAGTAATATTCCTGTTCCAACACCCGCGCTAGCGTTCGTCGAAAATGTCGATTTGGTAGGACCTTGTAACCACGATATTGTTGCCTGGCATTACTACAGCGGCAGTTACGATGTCATTGGTCTGGTGGATAAACGGAACGCGGCTCGCAACGATTTCAACAGCACTAAGCCTACTTATCTTACCGAAACGGGTTTTAATACCCATATTCCCGACTTTGTTGGTGTTAACGAGAAAACTCAGATGAAATACGTACCTCGGGTTCTGATGGAAAGTTTCATCCAGGGAGATCAAAAAGTATTTTTGCACCAGCTAATGGACGAGGGAACGACGGCTAACGTGAACAATCGTTGGGGAATGGTTCGACCCAACTTCACCAACAAGCCCTCATTCAATGCATTGCGAAACCTTATCGATCTCTTTAATGAGAGCTCATGGAATGCCTCATCGAAAACTTGGAATCGGCCGAGCTATACCCCAAGCTCACTTGATTATAGTCTTTCGGGGAATCTTTCTTTGGTTCGCCAAAAACTGTTTCAGCGCAGTAATGGTCAATTTTACCTGGTTGCATGGATCGAAAAGAATTCTTGGAATCAGGGCACAAATACACCATTTAGTGACACCTCTCGATCGATAACCTTGAATCTTTCGGCGCCGGCCGCTGTTGAGCAGTATCGATTTAATGACAGCGGTAATTGGATTACTAGTAATCTGGGTAGCGCTGTGACAAGTCGGTCGATAACGATTGAGGACCGCATCCGCATTTTCAAAATCGTTCCTCAGGGGAGCGCACCACCGACTGGGGTTTGGTACAAAATTCGCAATCTGAGTCACGGAGGAAATCGCAACCTTACGGCCCTGTCTTCGTCGAACAGCTGGAACGTTACGACTTCTACAAATACGGGATGGTGGACCGATTGGAAGCTGGTTAATGCCAGCAGCAATTATTATTATATTCGGAATCGGGGGCATAACGGTAATCGCAATTTACGTGCAAGCGGCAGTGGTGCTAGTTGGAACGTCAATTCGTCGGCCAATACGCTCGAGTGGGAACAGTGGAGACTCATTGATGTTGGAGGCGGTTATTATAACTTGCGGAATAAAGGTCACGGAGGAGTCCGCAATCTAAGAGCAGGTGATAGCCCCAATGAACAATGGAATGTCAATACGACAACAAGTTCACTCGGCTGGGAAAAGTGGAGATTTGTTCAATAAATTGGTTAAAGATACAGATCGATAGTAATTTGCGACCGAAGTTAAAAGTCTTCGGTCGTGTTTGTTTTTGGTAGACGAGAGATCTCGAACTACCTTCCGTATCCAGATTTTAGGGCCGCCTTAACAAGGTTGGTCCCGAAGGACCAAATCGGACCCGTGACTGAAGCTAAGCTTTCAATAGTCTGCTCCAAACCATTGACGAAGCGGTCAATTTCTTTTTCCCCGACGACCAGAGGAGGAAGAATTTTAACAACGTCCATATGATGCCCGGCGACCTGAGCCATCACCCGATGGTTTTCCAAAAGAGGTGTCACCATCATCTGAGCAAAGAGTCCTTTGTCCGCAGCATGAAGCGCCTTCCAAGCCATTTTTTGTTTGAGAGAGCCGGGTTCCTGAAATTCGATAGCGGCCATAAGTCCTTTAACGCGGACTTCTTTTATAATATCGTGCTTTTCTTTTAGTGTATTGAGTTTGGATTCGAGTGCTTCTCCTTGCTTCGCCGCGTTCTCGATAAGGTTTTCTTCCTCTAGAACGTTGAGTGTCGCCAGACCGCAAGCCATGGCGAGGTTATTACGTCCGAAGGTTGTGGAGTGCACAACACATCGGTCGAGTTTGGAGTAGACTTTCTGGTGAGTCTCTCGTGACGTCATGAAAGCTGCCGCTGGAACATAGCCGCCGCTTAATGCCTTTGCTAACGTCATAATGTCAGGCTCAAGCCCCCAGTGCTCGTAGGCAAACAGTTTTCCGGTTCGACCAAAGCCTGTCTGGACTTCATCACAAATAAAGAGCGTCCCATAGTTTCGACATAGTTCCTGAGCGTGCTTGAAGAAGTTGGCATCGTCACCTTTTGGAAAGTGAACGCCTTTTCCCTGAACGAGCTCTACAATGAAAGCAGCCACATCTTCATTTTTCAGCTTATCTTCTAATTGATTGAGATCATATTTTTCAATATGTTCAACGCCCGGAAGTAACTCTCCAAAACCGTCCTGGAAGTTAGCATTTTGAGTAATCGAAAGAGCACCCAAGCTCAAACCGTGATACGACCCCGTAAGGGACAAAATCTTACTGCGGTTGGTAGCCCTTCTGGCAAATTTAAGAGCTCCTTCAACGGCCTCTGTTCCTGAATTAGCAAAGAAAACGGCATCCAGACCGGGGTGAGTGCGCTCGACGAGGGCCTCAGCCATTAAACCGCTCAACAATGCACAATCCATCTGGACCATATTAGGAAGGTCCATTTCCAAGACTTCTTCAATAGTCTTGCGAAGAACGGGGTGGTTTCTCCCAACATTGTAGACCCCATATCCACTCAGAAAATCCAGGTAATCGTTACCTTCCTCGTCGAAAAGGTAGGCGCCTTCGGCACGGGTATAAATCTTGTCGAAACCAATCGTCTGTAGCACCTGGGTTAATGTGCGATTGACATAGCGACGATGCAGTTCGTAGTTCTCGCCTTTGCGTTCATCGATGAGTGTCTTAATACTAAATGCCATAAATTTCTTTGAAAACTTAGCAGCTTTCCGAGTTTTTCAACGCTCTTATTGTAAATTCTTGCGGGCAGCCGCTACGGCTTCAACAAACTGGGAGGCAAGCCCACTGAGAGCGGACCAGTCTTTGTTTTGAATAAATTCTTTTTTCACCAGGCTGCTTCCAGCGGCTACTGCGGCACAACCCGCTTCGATAAAGTCAGCACAGGTGTTCACGTCGACGCCTCCGGTAGGAATTACCTGGAGTTGTGGCATCGGAGCCTTGATTGCCTTGATATATTTGGGACCAAGCCCATCTGCGGGGAAAATCTTTATAAAATCGGCACCGAGTTCATAAGCCGTAAGCGCTTCGGTCGGTGTGTAGGCACCGCACACGACAGGTTTTCCATATCGATTACAGCATCGAATGATTTCTTCCTTCATCACGGGTGAAACAACGAATTCGGCTCCGGCGTAGATTGCCATTCGAGCTGTGGTTGCATCTGTTACACTTCCTACTCCTACATATGCTTTGTCCCCTAATTTGCGAGCGACGGCCTTGATGGTTTCTAAGGCATCTGGCGTGGTCATAGTAATTTCCGTCCCGGTTACACCACCATCAACGAGGGCGGTACATACGTCTAAAAGTTGTTCAGAAGAGTTGGCTCGGACCACGGCAACAACACCGGGATTGAGAAGACGATGAATCGATTCTTGCTTTGTCATAAATCTCGAAAGTATGCCTCGGATCGCAATTATTTCACGTCAATAACGTTAGCTTTTTTCGCATTTTTGATACGATCTTCGGGTTCTTTGGGCTTGGAGGGATTGAGTTGCTTAAGAATTCCTCCGAGGCGCGAAAGTCCGATGAAAATGACAGTAAAAATGCCAATAAATACGATGATTAGAACGAGGAGGCGGCTCATAGCTGATTTTCGATGGCTTGTTTCTTTAGCGAGTAATCATCGCTGCTAATCAGACCATCATCAAGCATTTGCTTAAGCGATTCCAATTGGCGGTGCTGCGCAGCCTTGTTGGCTAAATTGGGTTTAGACGCCTCTTTGGGCAATGGCTGGGATCGAGGTTTAACGGTAGTAACAACTGTTGGGGCATCTGCAGGCAGCTGAGATTTCTGAGCTTGTCGGATTCCATCGAGGCGATCCATAAACCGATTATAGAATTCTCGCCCTTGAACTTTGGGCAGAAATCGAATGCCGTAGTAATCACCTGCATTGGCACCAAACGAAAAGTGAGAAAAGAAGAGGCCGGTATCCAACTTTGGGGTCAGGATAGTTTGTAGAGGGAAGGGTTCACATCGTGTTTGAAAGAAACTCTTACTAAAGAGGTAAATATGATCAACCGTCAGTGCAACAGCCTCCGGTTTTGGATCCGGAATGGGTTTCCGTTGCGTTGCAACATAAAGAATAGGCTCAGAGGGTTCCAAAATTTCGGAAAGAGCCTTGAGAACGGATTGAACAAGTGTTTTGCGTTGGCCATTCGTACAATACGGTTCGTGAGGAACTTGTTTCCTCTTTTTCTTGGGAGGTTCTTTGGGACGATTAATAAGTTCTGTAGGCTGGTTTTCAGGAAAGGTTGGAAAGTGCTCAGGAAATAAATCGGAAAGGGGCACCCAAGATTCCGTGATATCGTCCCAGACCCAATCGGTAGGTTGGAGGCGCTCGGCGCTAATGTATTGTTCCACCGTGTCAGCGTCGAGAATCTCTAAATTCTGACCATCTTTATTAAGATGATACATATTTAGAGCATATCGTGGCTTTTCGAAAAGGAAACGTCTTTTGCAGAATTTGAGTTTCGAATTATGGTTTGGTTGTGAGTCGGATTGCTGTAATCGGAAGTGGAATTTCGGGGTTAGTATGTGCTAGGGATCTAATGTTGCTTGGACATGAGGTGGTCGTTTTTGAGAAATCGAGATCTCTTGGAGGGCGGTGTGCAACCCGCAAATGGCGAGACCATATCGTCGATCATGGAGCTCAATATTTCACAGCGTCTACGGAAACGTTCCTCAAGGAAATCCGGGACTTGCTAGGCGACAATCTTTGTATTCTCGATGGAAGTGTTGTGGATGAACTTGGAAATGTGATTCAAGCCACAGCTGGAGTTCGATATTATAACCGCCAAGGGAACAATCGCACGGGATCCGCTCTTGCCCGGGATCTGAATGTGCAAAGGGAGGTTCTAGTCGAGTCTATCGAACGAGGTGAAGGTCCAACATGGAAGGTCTGTGACGACTACTTTGATGCGGTCGTATTGACTGCTCCCTGGCCTCAAACGGCAAAACTTCTCGGTGAATCGAGTGTCGCACCGGAGTTTGTTCCATGCCTCACCGCTTTTTTTGAATATACGGGGAAATGGGCAGGTCAATCTCAGGATCAGTACGCAGTTAGCATTCGCGATTCGAGTGCATTACACTACGGAGTACTTCTATTGTGGACGACTTTGTAAGCAGACTAGAGAAGGAAGGAGGATTTTACTCTAAAGATTTTAGAATTCATTTTTGCTTTGGTCTCCCATGAAAACGTTTCCAAAA
>JBCCKK010000004.1:0-29340 GCA_039027395.1 Verrucomicrobiota bacterium
CGGACCATTGTCATTGTCATAGTCATTGTCATGGTCATTGTGGTGTCATCAGAATTGGGAAGTAACGTACCAATTGATCACTGTTTGCCTACGTTCTCCCTGCAGCTCTACATCAGTACACCATCGGTGTACCATGAGTGACCTTGACCTTCTGGCTGAGATGGTGTCAATGTCACAGGATTGATTAGCATATGTGGTGCTCGAAGCTTCATCATGGGGGGAGGGGGGGGGGTGTTAGTGGCGTTTAGTTCAATCGATCCCTTTGCTACTCTGTAAGAGGCGAGAGGAGTTCTGATTGACAAGTAGACCATTAGCAGCGAGGCTAATAGCAGATCAATCGGTCCAGAGCTGAGTGGACTTTTCCGCTGGCTGTCCGTGTTCAGCTGTTCGTCTCTCAGCCTATGCTAGCAATCAAGCGAGATAATTGCTGGAAAAAAATAAATTCAGTTCTATTTAGCCATACAAAAATAGTGGGAGAATAAAGTATTACTAGTGGTGTGTAGGCATAGAGTGAAGATACATATGGCAACCTGTCTACAGAGTTGATGGATTGGTGACAGGTAAGAAGGAGTTTCACTTTGTATGTGCATTTGTTTCGTGTGTGGATGAGTGTCGCAAGCTTGGCTGGCTCTTAGTCCTATGGTGAGACTCGGTAGGCGTATGAGTGCTCTGAGTTGGGGAGATAGCTGGACCTGCGTGTCTCAGAGACTGGGGCACGTCTGACAGAATGAACCTGAGGATCGTATCATTCACGATGACTGGCTGCTCCATCATGACCATGTGACCACATTCAGCGAGCACCACCAGCTCTGATTGGACCAGAACCTTTGAAATATACAAGTGCTGATAACAGAATAAGGTTCATCGCCCATGCTGGTGTATACAGAGTAAAGAGATGGAGAGGGTGAGTGGAGGGAGGAGAGACAGAACCGGAGACGATGGGGAAGACCTTGCTTGATTTCGTGGCGGAGGCTGAAACATGGAGTTGAATCAGACGACTTTGATCCAACTCCGACTCGAAAGTTTCTCTTTCAGCAATTGAATTGGATCAAGTTTTTAAAGAAATCGGGGTCATAGGACAACCTTTGTCCTATGGAATAGATTAACCTAGGAGCATGGCGATGAGATGCGCAATTGAACCGTTCGGAAAACACCTAAAGAAATATAGACTGCTTCCTACCCTGACATGGGCTTTTGCTAGTATTGCTAGCCTCGGTCTCTTGCTTCACTGGACCACTTGGGCTGAATCCCCGGTGGAACACTGGACGTCTGAAATCATCGGCACCCCGAACATCCCCGGTCTCTCCGATTATGATGAAACTACCGACACCTTCACCCTGCAAGTTTCCGGTGTCGACTTTTGGGGGACCGCCGACTCGGGGCGAATCACGACCGTCGATCTTGACGGTGATGGCATGGTCATCGCTCGCTTGACCAGTCTTACCCCCGTCAATTCCTGGACAAAAGCAGGTGTTGTGATTCGGGACGGATCGGCCACAGGTTCCATCTATGCCGGGCTGTTCGCGACTCCGGACCATGGCATTCGCTTTCAATATCGCGAAACCCTCAACGGAACAACCGCTTCCGTTGCCGGGCCATCCTACTCAGGCGCCGTCTGGCTAAAACTCGAACGCGTCGGCAACGATATCTTTGCTTCCGTCTCCACCGACGGTCAGACCTACGACCTCATCGCTAGTCGATCCCTATCACTCCCGCTCACGGCAAAAGTGGGTCTCGGGCTTACCAGTCATAATAACAATAGCCTTGCCACAGCCACCTTTGATCAAGTGTGTATCGTTGGTCAGAACTTCCAGGACGTTCCCGATCCCTGGATCAGTCAACCTTTGGGCATGCCCGCGCTTCCTGGCCGTGGCCAGTTCAGCCAAGACGAGTTTACACTCATCAGCGCAGGCAAGGACATTTGGGGATCGTCTGACCAAGGGCACACCATCACCCGACCACTCGATGGAAACGGAATCCTTACCGCAAGGGTCGACAGCTTCGATGCAACCGATGCCTGGGGAAAAGCCGGTTTATGGATCGGAGCCGGAACCGAAGGAAGCCGAGCCTACGCTGGATTATTTGTAACGCCTGGAAATGGTGTCGTCTTTCAACGCCGCCTGACCGATGGAGGAACAACCCTCACTAACAAATCTTCGGGCCTAACAGTTCCCATCTGGCTTCGCCTAGAACGAAGTGAAAACGATTTCTATGCCTACACCAGCTCCGATGGGCTCACTTGGACATTGCTTAATAGTGACTCAGTCAACCTTCCCACAACTGTTGAAGCAGGCCTGGCCGCAACCAGCCACAATAATAATCAGTTAGCCACTTCCACAGTTTCCAATGTCTTCCTTGAAACCTTAGGCTCAACGCTCCCTCCGAGCCAACAGATCCCCTCACCGTGGCTCCAGCAAGACATCGGAAACGTCGGCCGACCTGGGCTGGGAGCCTTCGATGCCGTAAACGAAACGTTTTTTGTCCAAGCCAGTGGTGCTGACATCTGGGGATCCCAGGATGGATTCCGCTACCTGTACCAACCACTGAGTGGTGATGGAGAAATCGTTGCCGAAGTGCTCAGCGTGGAAGACGTTAATGATTGGACCAAAGCCGGTGTCATGCTGCGCGAAACCCTGGATGCCGATTCTCGGCAGGCCATCGCACTGCTCACTCCCAACAATCGAAGCGTGCTTCAATACCGTCAAACTCCCGGCTCAACCAGCACATCCGTAGGTTCAGCGAACGACACCGCACCCCTATTCGTTCGCCTGCAACGCAGTGGCACAACGGTCGTTGCCTGGCGCGGCATTGCCGGAGGACCTTGGCAACTCATGGACACGGTTCGTATCGACTTTGCTCAAGACATCTTTGCCGGGCTCGCCTTAACCAGTCACAGCAATAACAAACTGGCAGCCGCCACCTTTGGCTCGGTTGCGTTAACACCGTATGATGACACCACTCCTAACCCGCTTCAATTGGGCCCACCCTGGACCAATGAAGACGTCGGCAGCCCGAAACGACCTGGCTTTGCTGAACAACTCTCAAGCACCGGAACAGCGGGAACGGACGAATTCATCATTCATGCGGCAGGAACCGATATCTGGAACAACAATGATCGTTTCCACTTTGCCTGGCAGGATTTACCGGGAGACAGATCCATTACGGCTCGCATCGAAAGCCTCAACGACACCAACAACTGGGCAAAAGCGGGCATTATGATCCGCAATGGCTTGGGGGGAAATACCGCAAATACGTTTGTCGCCGTGACTCCCAACAATCGGGCTATTTTTCAATACCGTGATAGCGACGGATCCTCCACGGCCTCCATTCAGCAAACACAAACCTTCCCACTTTGGCTGCGTTTGACTCGCACCGGAGATGTGTTTTTAGGCGAAATCTCGCAAGACGGCATTACCTGGACAACGATCGGGACCCGGACCATTCCCATGGCAGGCGACGTTAAAGTGGGGCTCGCTGTTACCAGCCACAACAAAAACAAACTAACCCAAGCCGTCTTTGATTCGGTAACCGTCACCGGAACCCAAACGGTCAATACCCCTCCCATCATCGAGTTAACCAGTCCTTCGGAAAACAGTGTTGTGGCCGTTAATTCTCCGATTGCCCTCGAAGCCACCGCCAGCGACACCGATGGCGTGGTGACCCAAGTGCGCTTCTTCATCAACGACATCCTCTTCTCCGAGGATGCAACCCCACCCTATCAAGCCACCTGGCAACCCAACGTGGCCGGCACCTATACCCTACGCGCCGAAGCACAAGACGACCTGGGATCCAGAAGCAACACCGAATCTCGATCTGTCATTGTGGAACCGATCAAATTGAACTATACAAGCCAACCACTAGCAGGCTCATGCCAACATGGGTGAGCGTCTAGTATAGGTATGAAGCACAATGCAGCTTCTCAGCTATGAACGGACGATGAGAACGAAAAGCAAATGGGGCATTGGCATCTTCTGCGCATGGTTACACCGTAAAAGATGCGTTAGGTCCGATTCCATTACTGTCTTTTTAATCCAAAGTTTGCTTACTCCACCAAACACCAAAACACCTTGCCCACCTCGGAGTGCTGTCCCGGTTAACCGGCTTTGACTCCATGGCGCAGGTGCAAACGGAGTATTGGCCACGAATTCGGTCATTGATGCGACTGACTGTGCGATGTCAAATAGAAGCCTAAGCCATAGATTACTCTAGTCAACGCACATCGCGCCCCGATGTATTACCTACGTTGTTTGGCGAAGCGATTTCCCGTGCTATGCCAAAAGTAAGTCTCAGTATAAGTGATTGGTAATAAGTGCGTTTCGTTTGATTGGAATTTTTAAGAAAGTCTCAAGTTAAGCGGCTAACTTGAGAGGTTCTGGAGGCGGCGGGTAAGAGTGATAATGATTTAAGACACCGCCCAGATACTCTTTCCGTTGCTTTGCATAACACAACTGACGTACCCCCATTTACTGAACAGATATTTCAGTGAAGTTTTTGTGGAGTATATCACTACCTAAAGAGCTGTCGACTTAACGGCTAAGCCGGACCGTATCGGCTGCTCCTCCCTTTTCCTAAACGATCTTTCTATAAATTCGTTTTACTCGACTCGTTTTGCTGATACCAACGACTTGATATGCCTTTTCAAAACGATGCTGCGCTCAATTTACAGAACACGTATCCCGGTATTCCAGGAAACGATCTCGTGGGATTCAATTCGATCTGCTCCCAATCATCTCTGACCGCACTCACATCGTTTTACTTGGAGCATCAAACAAGCTGTTGAGGTAGACTTCCACTGCTGTATATCCATCGCCTTTTAGATCTTGGTTGCGATCCGAAGGGTCTTGGGGATTCAGGCCATGAGCCGTTTCCCATTCATCTGGCATTCCATCTTTATCCGAATCCACAGGCGGGGTCCCTGCCCTGAAACTCGGCCACCCTCCAACCTCTTTTTGAGAATTAATAATTTTCCCAGTCTTGTTCTTCACATCGCTAACAATGCGTTGGTCGACGGAGTCCCTTTTCGGTGCCGTAGCGCCTGCATGTGCTAAAACGAGTGCTTTAACCTCAGCAGTTGGGTGAATGGTTATTCCGGATTCAGGGGCTATCGGTTTGTCCGACCGGTGGCTGGGCTGGGCTCCATAAACCACTTCCCAATCGTCTCCAGTATTCGTCGGCCGAAATGGACCTATATTATCTTTGATGTACATTCGACTATCAGCCGAGTTGCGATCTCTTACAAAAACGGCATGCCGGTATTCTGCTTCCTGTTTCGTATCCGGACCTTCGATCGCGTGATTGCCGATGATGTTCACTTCCATTTTCCCGGACTGTTCCCAGTCGTCGAGCTGGATGCAATATTTCTGCCAGTTATAGATCAAATTGTTTATTACTTCGACACTGACATCACCTTTGATCATTGGGTTACGTTGAGCATTGTGAACAAAGAGGTTGTGATGTACCGAAATCGATTTGGCGTGATCGCCGACCAGTAAACCCCGACTATGAGCACCTTTGCTGTAAAAACTTTCATATAGGGCTTCACTGAAGATGCAGTATTGCAATGTGATTTTATAAGTTCCGGAAAACCAAAGTGACACCAATTCATCGACCGACCAACTGAAGGAACATCGATCCACGATGATGTTATAGACGTCTTTAGCTTTGGTTCCCAAATCCATACAATCTCGATTATCGTAGCGGTATCCTTCAGGCAAATCCCCCACGCGAAACCGCATTCCCCGAATAATAACATCGTGGGTTCTGGACTTGATATGTGCGCCCCTTACTTGAATACCGTCACCGGGTGCAGTCTGCCCCGCAATTGTTATATAAGGATCGTTGATCGTAATGAGATCCTTCAGAGAAATCAAACCGCCGACCCGAAAAACCACAGTGCGTGGCCCACTTGCTTCACAAGCAGCTCGCAGACTACCGTCTCCACTGTCATTGAGATTCGTAACTTCTATGATTCGTCCCCCTCTTCCTCCCACTGTGTCGGAACCATGCCCCTCTGCTCCGGGAAATGCAGGCAAGGCCCACAGATCTGATGACCCTATCCCCCAAAATAAACAACCTAACAAAAACCATCTAACTATTGACTGTATCTCGGTTTTTTCCGCCCCTCCGTTTAATCGCATGAATGACTCCTTTCAGTTTTGAACTTCCCCGTTTCAGGGAATAAGTAAATTTTTGAAAGCATATCCGTCTCACAATCGAAGTAACTTCATTAAGAATTCAACCGATTGAAAAGTGTCGCTAAGTTCCAGGACTTCACAAAAGAGCCGTTTACATATAAAGCTGGTGCTTCAATTTCAGACCAATATCGCCTACATCCAACGGAATCGGCAATATTTTATCAACATAAGTCCATTCAGAGCTCGTCCACAACCCGATTCTGACAAACATGGCATTCGGTCCTGTTATAAATTGGAGTCGTGTCTACTCAAACGCTCTCGTGTCCAGAGTAGAGATGCCAATCATTTCTGATACGCCGCAATCGTCAGCATGGAACTGAATTCTACCCGTTCCTGATGCTGAAGCTAACTATCGGGTATTAGGCTCTAGATCGGTGACGTCTACATAGAGGGCATTTGGACTACTATGGCCTAGGCGGAGCGCATAACGACCTTCAAATCGCAGCGATGTCAATACATCATAAACGTCTCCCTAGGCAGGCCAAGATCCTATTGATCCCAGTTCGAATCCTTTATTCGTCAATTGACCTACCTTCACCTCCCTTAATGCTACATCGCCCAAATAAGTGAATGATTTATCCGTCCAGAACCTCAAATCGACAGATGTGTCAATTTCTCTGAGGAAATGAACGATCCCCTATTAACTTTAAGCATCTCGACACACGTTACTTTCCAGCTTGCGGAATGACAGTGCATCCTTACATCCCGGTAATATTCACATGAAATTTGATCGGATAGAAAACTGTGTAATTATATTTTTGTTACAATCTACAAAAGAGGTTCGCCATTCGAGTGACGTTTCGAATGTCCGCATTTTCGTGTCTTTCAGAAACAGGTTTCATTTCCCAAGATTTTCCTTGAGTGAATTTTATCGTTATCACAATTAAATGAACTTAAAGCTTATCCGATACGCAAGTTTCTTCATTTGGACGTTACTATTATTCACCGGGCTTACTCAAAACCGTCTCTTTGGCCAAACCTATCCAAGAGTCATCAACACGGGCATGGTAACTCCCCGAGTCCTTTGTATTGAGATCCAGGATGCGACGATCACAAAAACGGCCAACCACGACCTGTTTGAAGGTCGCCGTATGAATCGGAATCAACTCGATAACAAAAACAGTTATACCGTGACTCGAACGAATGGACCGGCTCCCAGCATTGAACGACTCTGGCGCAAGAGCCGTCCCTGGGGCGTCTCCCATCGGCCGACTCCACTTAACGAGGCCCCAGATGGCATTGACGATCAAGTTCGTTCGCCATTCCGACATCAGATCTATTTCAAGTTTGATCGAGTCATTGCCAATGGAGAAAAATTACGCATCACCTTTGCCGACGCTGATATTGGTCAAGTCGAGTTTGATTTTTGGCATAAATGGAGGAATTCCCCAACAATTCACGTGAATCAACATGGCTGGCGTGGGCAAGATCCTGCCAAGTGGGCGTTTCTCTCCTTTTGGAGTCCCTCGGGATATAATTACGGGATCTATAATATCAAGGCAGACTTTCCCAATGCCACGATTCCGAACTTCAAGGTTGTTAGAAACAGCGATCGTTCGGATACAGGTATCAGCGGCCCCGTTGTTCTTAGGAAAAGTCCTTACAGCACAAACTCGGAGGGTAAACCGGATTGGTATGAAACCCGCCCTAACGGCTCAGGTGAAATTGCCTACACCTATGACCCCGGCGCCATTTATGGCATTGGCAACCCACTTCCCAACGAAGATTTCTGGACAGTGAAAACCGGAGGTAGTGTCACCGCCGTTCGCCTCAATCCTTCGAAGACCTTTGTTTATGCGGTCGATCTCTCCGACCTGACAGAGACTGGAACCTACCGCGTTTTCATTCCCGGCCTTGGAGTATCTCAGCCATTTGAAGTCCGCAACCGGATCTGGAAAGATGTTGCCGCAAAAGCCATTCATGGTAACTACGCCCACCGGCGCGGATGTCCCATTAACAGCTCGGTTGGCGGTTATGGTCGCCCAGCAGCATTTCCCGATGGCACCGACTTCTTTGTCGCCAATGTGCCTTACATTTTCCATGCCGAATCTCCAATCAACGGATTCAAAAAAATAGGCATCGATCAAGCCTACGATCTTTACGGCACGACGACCAAGCTACCCGATGCTTGGGGTGGTTGGATGGACGCCGGAGACTGGGATGCACGAATTCAGCACTATTTTGTGAGCTACATGATGTTGGATCTCTATGAAATGATGCCCAACTACTTTGACAACTCTAGCAACCAATTTGGTATTCCTGCGGCTAACACCTTGCTACCCGACCCAGTGTCTGGAGGCAATCACGACTATGCAAACCTACCTGGGCTACTGGATGAAGCCGTCTGGGGGTTGGATTGGTGGATGCGCAACCAGATCACATCCGGAAGCGACAAAGGAGCGATTTATCCGGCCATTGAACATGCCGATTTCTCGAACTCAGGAGTCAGCTGGAACACAACAAGTACTGCTTATGTTTGCAAACCAGATCCCTATAGTAACTATGCGTATGCAGCTCTCGCAGCGAAAGCAGCCATTGTTTTGGCCCAATTCGATCCCGACTTGCAAAGTAAATACAGGCAATCGGCAATCGATGCCTACGAGTGGGCTGAGGCGAACGCATGGAATGGAGGAAGCTATTCGGATGGATCGCCTGGAAGCGTAAAGAACTCGACCATGCAATGGTTGGTAAACTACTACAACGCTCATGTCTTTCCGGGAAACCCTTCCGCCCGAAACGCTGAGATTGACAAAGCTCGCAATAAAATTTCCTCAGCTATGAAAGATGCACGAGCCGGAGCAGCTGGAGCACTTTATCGTCTTACCGGCGAGTCAAAATACAGTGATGACTTCACAGAAGCCAGTAAACTGCAGAACAACGGCAACGCCACAGAACTTCTCGAATGGCAAGATCATGGGGCCTGGGAGCTTGTCCTCACAGGAAACACCAGTCACCCCCTTTACGATGAAGCCTTCGATTCGATTATTCGCACCGGGGACGAGTTTTTTGTTGAACCTTCACTCTCACGTTATGGCTTCGCTAATGCGCGTCATGCTTGGACTCAGCTCGATTGGGGTAATGGAGTTGTTCCTCGACAAGGAGCATTCAACGTCGTGCGAGCCGCCATGATTGATCCGGCCCAAAAACTTGATTATATCGGGTATATGGGAACTTCCCTGAGCTTTGTCCTTGGAGGGAATCAAGCGAACCTTTCCTTCATGAAAGGGATTGGCGACAATCAGGTGCGCTGGATTCTCCATGCGGATTCTCTGGAAGATGGAAAGGAAGCTCCTGACGGGATTTCTTTGTATGGCTTTGGATTTATTCTAGCCAATCGATGGGGTTCTTTGTTCAACGCAGAACCGTGGAGTGACCTGTATGATCGCTATCACTTTGAAGCCGGGAAAGTGGTCGAAACCAGTCGCTCCATTCATCCCAAACGAACCGATTGGCCCGTGTGGGAACTTTCGATCGAGCACCCGGGTTATGTGAGCCACGCCGAATATACCATTATGCAGATGGCCCCCATGATCGCCTTCTCCACCTTTCTCGATAACCTAGCAGGAGGAAATACGATTCCCCCTATGCCCCCAGCAGGTTATCTAAACGTGCCCGACTTCAGTAGTGGAGGAGGAAGCGGAAGCGCGGTTAAAATCAATATCGGAAACGGGGGCACCCCATCTGGATGGGAAAACGATAATGCCTACATCGGAGGCGCTCCAAATGCTTCCGGCACCAGCAGCAGTATCAATGTTTCGGGAGTAAGCAACCCTGCCCCTCAGTCAGTTTACCAAAAGAACCATTGGAAGAACGGCACTTACTCGATTACCGTTCCGGGTCTAAATACTTCGAGCGAATACTTGGTGCGCCTCCACCTGGCCGAAAACTTTTTCAATGGCGCGAATCAGCGTAAGTTCCATGTCGACATTAATGGCTCACGAGTGCTAACTAATTTCGATATCTACGCAGAAGCCGGTGGAAAAAATAAGGCTGTTGTTGAGGAATTCTTAGTTAACAGTGCTTCCAGCATTCAAATTGAATTCAAGAAGGGGTCCACCGACAATCCTAGCGCAAATGGAGTGGAAATTATCGAACAAACTGCAGGAGTTCCAACTCCCGGCGGAACTTCGGGACCGAAAACCACAGTGGTCAAAATGGATGCTACCAATGGCACAGCCCCCAGTGGCTGGGTGGATGAAAACCCCTATATCACCACTCCTAAGAGTCACTCCAACACCGGAGCTACGATTGGCACTTCGGGAGTTGTCAATCCCGCTCCTCAAAACGTTTACAAGAAAGAACAGTATCGAATCGGAGCAACGCTTGGATATGAATTCGACGGCCTCAACTCTGGCAAGACCCACGTGCTCCGCCTTCACTTTGCCGAAGCGTACTTCAATAGTTCCAACCAACGGAGATTCCACGTAGATGTCAATGGGACACGAGTTTATACCAACCTAGATATTTACTCAGAGGCAGGCGGTAAGAACAAGGCCGTCGTGCGTCAAGTCACCGTTCCCCCCGGTAGTTCAACGATCTC
This sequence comes from Verrucomicrobiota bacterium, assembly GCA_039027395.1. GTDB lineage: Bacteria > Verrucomicrobiota > Verrucomicrobiia > Methylacidiphilales > JBCBYL01 > JBCCKK01. Next base: position 10,735 of record JBCCKK010000004.1, read on the forward strand.
CGTGGAACTCAAGGTCGGTTCGAAAAACAATCCTAAGATCAACGGCATTGAAGTACAGCAAGTCAACTGATTTTCAAGCGTAACTTCTTCCAATGACCGGAAAACAAATCCGGTCATTGGATCAAACTAGGGACTTTTTGCTTTTTCGAACAGAGAATGAAGTTCTAACCGTTCGAGCTCGCCCAAAGGACCTTTATGAAGATGCCGTTTGTTTTGAGCGATCCACTCTTTTTTTCGTATGCCTATAATGAGGCGGTCCATCCCTTCTACAAAATACGAGTAGCGCAACATCAGACCAGCAATTCGTTCCCGATGCACATCGAAGATGCCTCCTAATGCTTCGTGGGCGGTCTTACTAAGCTTGTCCAGCAGCCATCCTCGATCAAAAGGTGAAGTTCCTAGCGTTCTCCAACCTAATTGTTTTGCTTCTCTGAAGATCGCCTCTGCTCCCGGAGTATTGATATTACAGGGTCTCACCATAAACTGATAAGGGATCCGGTTTTCGTAATCATCCGCTAGTGAAGATTTCGGATCCCATGTCCCTAGGGTTCCGACTCTTCCCGCAGCTTGCCAAGAAAGAGCGAGTTCCTCCTGCCGTTGCTGCTCACCTTCATCAGGCACGGGGTGGACCACCAAATGGTCGATGAAGTCGAGTCTCAATTGCTCCATCATCCGATCTAAACTATCGGGTCGGTAAGGCCTAGTAGGCCCCAGAATACCCTCCCCTTCGCATTGGAAAAAATTCCAAGCGATCACCTTTATTTTCTTCTGTAGGCCTGCCTCCTCGAGAACACGACCTACGGCGATTCGCTCCGCTTCGTACGTTGTATCGATCGTGTCGTATCCCGAATCTCGCCAGGCTGTTACGATAACAAGTTGATCTGCAAAATCGACCCCGGGATCATTCCCGAGCTCGTCAATAAATGAATGTCCACCAAGGACTAAAGCATGATTGCCTGATTCGGTTTTCATCATAATTCAGAGATGAGTGAAGGTAGTGTCACTTCTAACGCCACTCATTGTCTTCAGGTATCCTTTAAACGAGACCCTCCCACGACCTACTTAAAACATCAGATAGCAGATGATCTGCACCGTCGATAGATTTTTCTGAGGCAACCGTTTGCAATTGCCCTTGACAGAATCACAGCATTAAACGACTATTTTAAACGAACGTTTGAACTAAATAGTTATGGCAATTACTGAAGCAAAACACGTGGATACGCGCGACCGCATCATGGATGCAGCGGAGGGGCTGTTTGCTCGTGGGGGATTTAATGCAACGTCGTTACGAGCGATCACCAATGAGGCTAACGTCAATCTGGCATCCGTAAATTACCACTTCGGGTCTAAAGATCGCTTGATAGTCGAGGTCATCAAGCGTGGAATTCGCCCGATTAACAGTGAGCGCCTGACTCGGTTGGCAGAACTCACCAAGAATAAGAACGGATCGCCAGTGCCCCTAGAGAAGGTGTTGGACTGTTTTTATCGCCCAGCCTTCGAATACTTCCAAGACAACTCCAAGATCAATTTTCTTCGCCTCCTCGGACGACTTCTCTACGAAACCGGCCCGTTTACCAAGGCGATTCTCGAGGAAGAATGGATGCCACTTTTTGAACCCTATTTTAATGCCCTTAAGACAGCACTTCCTCACCTTGAAGATGATGAAATCACCTGGCGCTTTCACTTTGCCTTGGGTTCCATGATTTTCACCGTGAGTCAGTATGAGTCTCTTGAGGCTATGTCGTGCGACAACTGCACGATCCGGGATGACTTTGAACCAGCGATTCAACGGCTTATCGCCTTTACCACCGCAGGAATGAACAATCCTCATGCTTTAAAATCGAATTCATGAAGTCCCCTTCTCTAGTTTCAATCTCTGCCGTAACACTCTTAGTGAGCTGTGCGGGACCTCCCGCGCAGATGTCACCGGATTGGACCACATCCGTGCCGAGTCAGTGGCGGGGCGCTTCTGGCACAGCAGACTATGCAAATACGGGCTGGCTGCGATCATTCCAAGATCCCGAATTGGAAACACTTGTTGGCGAAGCCATGGCCAATAATCCGGACCTGCAAGCCTCTGCTGCCCGTTTGGATCAAGCCGCTGCTGATGCACAGCGAGCAGGCGCTACTTTGTATCCACAAGTTGATTTAGTCGGGAATGGTTCACGGAACAAAAGCATCAGTCGAGCAGGCTCGTTCACAGGTGGTGCTGGGGGCTTTGACGATTTTGATAACTTTATCATCAACCGAACAAACTCACTTGGTGTCTCACTCGATGTTACCTGGGAAGTTGATATCTGGGGCCGTGTTCGCAAAGGACAGTCTGCGGCTATCGCCGATACTCAAGCCGCTGCCGCAGATTTTGCGGCTGCTCGGCTCTCGCTCGCCGGACAAGTTGCAAAAGCATGGTTTGCTGCTGCCGAGCAATACCTGCAATTCAAACTTGCGGAAGAAACCCGCGATAGTTTCTCTCGAACGGCCGAAATCGTCCGCAGCCGATTCGAACGTGGTTTGGAATCGGCAACGGATGTTCACCTCGCGCAATCAAGTGCTGCCGATGCGAAAGCCTCCTACCAAAGTGCTCAACAGAATTTCAATCAATCCGTGCGAGCTTTGGAAATTCTGTTGGGGCGCTACCCTTCTAAAGAGTTACAAGTTGCTCAAGATTTGAGGGCGGTCCCTCCATCGATCCCCGCAGGTCTCCCCTCTGATCTACTAAAGCGCCGTCCTGATCTGCAGGCCGCTGAACGAAGACTCGCTGCATCCGACCAAAGAGTAGGCGAAGCTCGGGCCGCATTCCTCCCTCGAGTTGCTCTAACGGCTTCCGGTGGAACTTCAAGCGATGCCTTGCGCGATTTGGTTGACCCGAAACACTTTGTCTGGAATTTTTTGATTAACCTGACTCAGCCCTTGATCGATGGCGGAAGTCGACAAGCAGACCTTTCTCGAGCAAAGGCCGTGGTCCGCGAAGCGGGTGCTCAATACCAATCCACTGCATTAACGGCGTTCCGAGAAGTGGAAGATGCGTTAGATGCAGAAAGTCTTTTGCAGACCCGAGAATCGGCATTACTAGAAGCCTCCGAACAAGCGCGTATGGCCTATGAGCGTTCGGAAAGCGAGTATCAGCAAGGACTCATTGGAATCACAACGGTGTTGGATGCACAGCGCCGCTATCTCGATACGCGTCGAACCTATCTCACCGTGAAACGAATCCGTTTGGATAACCGAATTGATCTTCACCTCGCCCTCGGTGGTGATTTCACCGACACCACCACTCTCCAACCCACCTCCGAAAGTCTATCTTCACTATGAAAGCTTCTTCTAACGTAAACAGTTCAAAGTCGGCTATTTCACGAAAGTCTAAAATACCGGTATTTCTCATAATCCTAGGAGTTGTTCTGGTTTTTGTTGCTGCCTTTGTGATCGTGTCCGTTCTGAAGATGACTGCGCCTCAACCCGAAGAAGTGGTTGCAAAGGTAGTGGTTCCCAGTGTTCGTATTTACACCGCAGAAAAAACGTCGCGTGCACTTGAAGTCCGAACCCAAGGCACCGTTGAACCGCGGACTGAAACCACGCTTACCGCTGAGGTCTCAGGCCGGATCCTTGAAGTATCCGAAGCCATGGTTGCCGGAGGTTTCTTCAAAAAGGGTGATGTTCTATTTCGAATCGATCCTCGAGACTATCAAAGCGGTCTGACCACTGCCATTGCCCAAGTGGCCCAAGCCGAAGCCGATTTAGCAACTGAAGAAGCCGAAGCCAAACAAGCCCGTATCGATTGGGAACGCTTAGGTCAAGGTGGAGAGCCCTCCGACCTTCTACTTCGACTTCCTCAGTTGGTCCGAGCAGAAGCTGCAGTTGCCTCGGCAAAAGCGGCTCTCGAAAAGGCGCATAACGACCTTAAGCGAACCTCGATTACCGCTCCCTATGATGGGCGATCCCGTGAGAAGATGGCCGAAATGGGTCAATTTGCCAATGTCGGCGATCAGGTGGGTCGTATTTTTGCGACCGATTATGTTGAAATCCGTCTCCCTCTCTCGGATGATGAGCTGGGTAAAATTGATCCGGATATTCTTAAATACCGTAACGAAGAATGGACGGACGGTCCGAAAGTCACGATTACGGGTGACGTTGCTGGAAACCCTCACACCTGGCAGGGAAGCATCACCCGCCTCGAAGGCGTGGTAGATAATAAAACACGATTCTACTATGCCATTGCTCGAATCAACGATCCTTATGGTAGAGAGCGTTCTCAGACTGCTCCCCTAACCGTAGGTCTCTTTGTCGATGTGGTAGTCGAGGGTAGAAGAGTATCTGGAATTAGCGAGATACCTCGCAGAGCTCTTCACCCCGGAAATCGAGTCTATCTTGTTGACAGCGATAACAAATTGCAAATTCGCACTGTTGAAGTTATCAGCTCTGGAGCCGACAGTGTACTTATTGGATCAGGCTTACAAAGTGGTGACCGAGTCATCACAAGTCCCTTGGCTGTTCCAGCCGTTGGCATGCAGCTCGCCATTCTGGATGGGGAACAACCCAAAAACCAAGGAATTGCCGGGGGAGAGAACACGACCGAGGAACAGTCTTTATGAATGGTGCCATTGCTTGGTTCGCTCGCAATCACGTCGCTGCAAACTGTTTGATGCTGGCCATTATCGGCGTCGGGTTGGTGAGCATCATTCGGATGAAGATCGAGATCTTCCCGGAAACGAGCACAGATATCGTAACGGTTCGTGTCCCTTATCCGGGCGCTGCCCCCGAGGAGGTTGAAGATGGTATCGTCCTCCGAGTCGAGGAGGCGATCCAGGATTTGCAAGGAATGAAGAGGATCACTTCCACAGCAAGTGAAGGGTATAGTCTGGTAACCGTAGAAGTGCGTACTGGATATAGCACTCGCGATCTACTTGATGATATCAAAGTCCGAGTTGATGCCATTGATACGTTCCCTGAAGAAGCTGAAAAGCCCGTTATTGAAGAATTAGTCATTCGAACTCAGGTGCTAAGTGTAGCCATCGTAGGTGAGATCGATGAAACCTCGATGCGCCAACTGGCTGATCGCATTCGTGAAGATATGATTGCCTATGACCCTCCCCCAGAACCTGGTTTTTTCAACGGGATTCAACGAATCTTCCGCGGTCCCCCTTCGATTACCCAAGCTTCTGTAGCTAGCGTACGCCCTTATGAAATATCGATTGAAATCAGCGAGCGGGATCTCCGTCGGTATGGGCTGACATTCACCGATGTCGCCAATGCAGTTCGCAATTCATCACTCGACCTTCCAGGGGGCACGATTCGCTCAGAGCGGGGGGAAATTCTTTTGCGGACAAAAGCACAAGCCTACTATGGCCCCGAGTTCGAGCGTCTGGTCTTGATCACTAATCCAGACGGCACCTATGTTACCGTCGGGGACATTGCTGAGGTCAAAGACGGATTCGAAGAAAACCCGCTATCCAGTCGATTCGACAATCAACGAGCAGCTCTCGTCAATGTATTTAGGGTGGGCAATGAAAATGCGTTAGATGTGGCCAATCTTGCCCATCGCTTCGTCAAGGACTATCAATCCCGGCTTCCAGAGGGAGTTCATCTGGAAATCTGGAAAGATGACTCCATCTATTTAGATGAGCGGGTAACTCTCCTTCTACGCAACGCCTTATCGGGATTGCTTCTTGTTTTCATCACGTTGGCACTGTTTCTACGCTTCAACCTCGCATTTTGGGTGACTCTTGGCATTCCCCTTTCGTTTTTGGGCGCGTTTGCAGTGATGTCGGTACTCGGCGTCTCAATCAATATGATCTCCCTCTTTGCCCTGATCCTCGTTTTGGGAATTGTCGTCGATGATGCCATTGTAGTCGGTGAGAGTGTCTATACCACCAGCCAACGAGAAGGTAGCGGCTTACATGCCGCTATTAAGGGTGCCCAAAGTGTTGCCATTCCGGTGACCTTTGCGGTCCTAACATCAATTGCCGCCTTTACTCCGATGCTAAATATTCCCGGAGTTGCCGGAAAAATTTGGGGAGTGATCCCCATGACCGTTATTCCCTGTCTGATCTTTTCCATGATCGAATCCAAGTTCGTGCTACCCGCCCACCTGTCCCACCTTAGAACCGAAAACAGTAATGCGCCACTGAAGGGGATTAGCGGCGCCTGGCGCTGGATCCGACGCAAGTTTTCCAACGCTTTGGACGGGTTTGTTAAACACGTCTATCGGCCCTGGGTATTCCTAGCGACTCGATACCGCTATCTTACCGTTGCCGTCTTCATTGCTCTCTATATGATCACCATGGGCACTATCTCTTCGGGATGGCTTAAATTTGTTTTCTTTCCCCGGGTTCCTGCCGACTTTGTCATTGCCAAGTTGGAGATGCCTTTTGGGACCCCAAGCGAGGTAACAGCTGAGGCCGTTGGCCAAATGGAACAGGCGGCCCAACAGCTAATGACGGAACTCAAAGATAAAGGCTACGGAACAAATAATATCTCCCATATCCTGGCAACCGTTGGAGATCAACCGTTCGTGGAAGCCTTTGACGTTAAGATCAGCTCTGCCCAAACCCATTTAGGAGAAGTTACCGTTGAACTGGCTCCGGCGACCTACCGGAATGAAAATGTAACCAGTGCTCTCGTTGAAGAACGCTGGCGTGAGCTCACGGGCAACATCCCCGGAGCAGTCGAACTAAGTTTTACCTCAAAACTCGCGCAAAGCGGTGAACCCATTAATATCGCACTCTCTGGAACCGATTTCAAGGACCTGAATCAGGCAAAAGAAGAACTCAAAGAGCGTTTGGCGTCATTCAATGGAGTAATCGATATCACCGACGATTTCCGCCAAGGCAAAGAGGAAATCAAATTCCAAATCAAACCTAGCGCAGAAGTGCTTGGCCTCAGCCTGTCGGATCTTGCATTGCAAGTGCGTCAAGCATTCTACGGAGAAGAAGCACAAAGGATTCAACGCGGCCGAGATGAGATTAAGGTTTTTGTTCGCTACCCTGAAAAGGATCGCAAGACAGAGGCGGGTTTGGAAAATATGCGGATTCGGACCCCTGAGGGAGACGAAGTTCCATTTTCTGCGGTCGCCATCGGCGAAGCAGGACGTGGCTATGCCTCAATCAATCGCCTGGATCGGCGCAGGTCCATCACGATCAAAGCAGATGTAGATACGAACGTTGCTAATGCCGGAGAAATTAATACGGTTCTTGCCAACGAATTTCTTCCAGAACTTAGTCGGAAACACCCGGGAGTTACCTACAGCTTTGAAGGTGAAGCCCGTGAGCAGAGAGAAACCTTAGGAGGTCTTCTTACAGGTGCCATCTTGGCTGGAATGGCTATCTATGCTTTAATGGCAATCCCTTTCCGCTCCTACCTTCAACCGATCATACTGATGTCGGTCATTCCATTTAGTCTCATCGGAGCTTCCTTGGGACACGTCATTATGGGAATACCTCTGAGCATGCTTTCCGTCTGCGGAATTATCGCACTTGCGGGAGTCGTCGTGAACGACGGGTTGGTCCTTGTTGACTATATTAACAGTCGCAGGAGAAAAGGACTTCCTATCCGGCAGGCAGTGCTTATCGCTGGTCGGGCCCGGTTTCGAGCGATTCTATTAACATCGCTAACAACCTTCTTCGGACTGCTCCCTCTTCTTGCAGAGCGCAGCACCCAGGCTCAGTTTCTGAAACCAATGGCTGTCAGTTTGGCCTATGGTGTCATGTTTGCCACCATGTTGAATCTAATCTTAGTGCCCTGCTTATATATCATTTTAGAAGACATCAAACGCTTGGTCTACCGGGTGTTTTCATGGTTCAAAAGCTGACTACTGAGCTTTAAAAAAACTGAAGCCAACCCTTAAAATCATCATCAGGACTGGATTTTAATTAGAATTCTGGCTAGCGTTTCGCCGTGTCCAAGGCTTCTCAAGATCAACTCTCCGCCCTTGTCGAGTTGGGGGTTGGAGGCATTGCCTCCATCCTTTGGCGTTATTTTCGCGAGCGGGCTTGGGAACAGCTCAAAAGTGTTTGGTTTATTATTGCCTATCTTCTTCTATTTCAGGTTCTTTTTTTAGATCTTCCAATTATTTACGGAGCAACCATTGCAGCTGGAATCATCATTGTTGTTGTCGGTTTGACGTTTTTCATGGAAGGTCTTCGATTAGGGTTGATGCCATTCGGTGAAACCATTGGCGCCATTCTGCCTCGAAATTCACGCCTCCCACTAATTATCACATTTGCGTTTATCCTTGGAGTCGGAGCCACCTTTGCTGAACCTGCCATTTCCGTTTTGAAGAAAGCCGGTAGCGGGGTGCAACCGGATAAGGCCCCTCTTCTTTACAGCCTTCTCAACGACTTTTCTGGCCAGCTGGTTGCTTGCGTTGGCGTTGGGGTTGGCATTGCTGTCACACTGGGAATCCTTCGCTTCTTCTACGGATGGTCGCTCAAAATTCTAATCATTCCCATCGTTCTTCTTCTGTCGGGAGTTACTCTATTCTCATATTTCGATCCTATACTCAACCCGGTGATCGGACTTGCCTGGGACTGCGGGGCGGTAACGACTGGACCCGTTACAGTCCCTTTAGTGCTCGCCTTAGGCATCGGAGTTTGCCGTATCATTGGCGATGATGATAACGGTGCATCCGGTTTTGGCATCGTTACCCTAGCATCGCTTTTCCCCATCCTTGCTGTCCTGGGACTGGCGCTCTACCACTTTTTCGCCCAAGACTTTTACGGAGCGGCCAACTACACTGGAAAGTTGCTCGAACCGCCTAGCCCTGTTGTAAAAACTGAGAAGTCAGATTCCGAAAAAACAGAAGGAGCCGAACCGGCTCTCCGCTTTACTGAAGAAGAATTTCACCACTATTTACAAGCCGGAGAACTTCCTGGAGGAGAAGACGGCTACACTACGAGCTACCGGAGCGGTGAAGTGTATCTCGAAGACGGGCGAATCATTCACCGTCTCTCGGAAGTCATACTCGAAAAACAGGATACAAAAAATAAATTAGAAGCGATCATTATCAACCAAACGAAACATCCTTGGAATCCCGACATCAAGGTGTTCCAGGAGATTCTCAGCTCGTTAGGTATGGCAATGCAGGCTATCTTACCTTTGTGTGCATTCCTTTTCTTGACCCTGCTTGTCGTCTTAAAAGAACGTCTGCGCCATGCAGATGAAATTGGGATCGGAGTAGTATTTGCAGTTTTTGGAATGGCCCTATTTGGATTAGGCCTCACGTTGGGACTAACGCCTCTTGGCCTCCAGCTAGGAAGCAATATTCCAGTCACTTTTACCTCGATCATTCCCTGGGGACTTTCAAACCCAGTCGAGCCTCTATTTCCAAACCCGTTGCTAGGTAAATTCATTGCTATGATCTTCGCATTTTTCCTAGGCTACGGAGCTACCCTAGCTGAACCTGCGCTCAATGCACTGGGGGAAACCGTTGAAAAAACAACCGTCGGGGTATTTAGAAAAAGCTTATTGATGCAGACGGTCGCCATCGGTGTTGGACTGGGAATTGCTACCGGCGTGGCACAAATGGCATTTCCATCGCTCAATCTCACATTTCTTCTCATACCCCCTTACCTTTTCCTTGTCTTCCTTACGTTCATATCCTCTGAGGAATTCGTAAACTTTGCTTGGGACAGTGCTGGGGTAACAACTGGACCAATCACAGTTCCCCTAGTCCTTTCTATGGGCCTTGGAATTGGAGCCAACATCCCAGGAGTCATTGATGGCTTCGGCATCTTGGCCTTAGCCTCTGTGGGACCGATTATCACGGTTCTCACTGTGGGGTTGATCGTTAACCGCACCCGCAATGATAAAGAACTCTCGCTCGTCGAAAATGAAGACTTTTAGCAGCCATTCCGACTACTCGCTTGTCACAGCAATATTGCCTCGACAGAGCACTCACCGTGTCTTGGAAGAGGTTCTAGCTTCAGGAGCATCTCATGCGCTAACTATAAATGCGCGTGGCACGCTCATGAAGGAGCGATGGTATCAGTCGTTCCTGCCTACGCTTTCGCCTGAGCAAGAGATCATCCGCTTTCTGGTTCACAATTCCGAAGCAGATCATTTAATGGAACAAATCGTTATGGTAGGGAAACTTCGTCTGTACGGAGCTGGTTCCATCTATGCGACTCCCTGCTGCGAACTGACCTGTGCCGATGACTATCCATTGTGGAGAACAGGGAACTACACCTTTGAGTCCGTTTCGTTTGATATCCGGTTTAAGAAAGATTTAGTTGCTCTCGTTCAAATTGCTCAAAAAGGAGAAGCCGACGTTATTGCCCGAGCTGCAATCAAGGCCGGCGCCCAAGGACCTACCATCTCTTATATTCGTGGAATTGGGCTACGTGACCGCTTAGGCATTCTTCGAATCACCAAGAAGCCGGAAAAAGAACTGATCGTCGTCGTCGTTGATAAATACGATCTTGAAGCCGTGTTCGAAGCGATGGCTCGGGCCGGTCAAGTTGGCCTACCCGGCCGAGGCTTCTTATATCAAGTTCCTTTATCCAAAGGACTCACCAATCTAGCCAGTGTCTTTAACCCGGAGAAACATTCTGCAAGCGTTCAGCAGATCATCCGTGCGATCGATGAAATGCAAGGAGACACGCACTGGCGCGCAAATCAGCTATTGATCCATGACCCAAAAGCAGTGGAATTCAAACGCGATACGCGCGGCATTATCAAAGACTCTGTTGTTTTCAACGTGCTCTGCCACCGCAAAGACACTGAGATTTTACTTGATAACGCTTTGAGCTTTGGGGTTCCCGGAGCCAGTGTAAGCAACTGGCGCTGTGCGGAATCACAAGCAAAACAAACCAAAGGCGGTCTCCGTCTTAACCGGGAATTCGGCAATATCTCGATGATCCTATCTGAAGAAGTTATTGCACCCTTACAAAAGAGCCTCAAGGCAGCTATTTGCAAGCACGAGATGAAAGAAACCTGCTTCTTCTCCTACGACGCTCCGATCGCAAAGACCTTCCAACTCTCGACGAGTATCTCAACGCGGTCTTAGTCAAAGTGAAGTGCTTTGGTATAGAGAATTAGAGCACCAGAAAGAATTAGGATATTTCTACCGAGAGCGTACCAAGCGCTCATTGGGCTCGCTTCCGAAGTTCCAAAACAACCGCAGTCAATTACTAACCCACGGACAATGACCGAAACAAGAGCGACAGCAAACAAGCTCGACATTAAAACTACAGCTGAAGAGGCGAGACGATCGTACCTACCGGAAACTAAAAGGGTTCCCACAATACACTCAAATATAGGCAGTGTTAAAGCCGTCACGTTAACTAAAAATAGAGGCAGAATTTTATATTGTTCGATATTATCTGCAAATTCGAGCGGAGCTAATACCTTCAAAAATCCTGCATAAATGAAGACTCCCCCAATCAAAAGGCGAATACACCAAAGAACGATTGGATTAGAGAGAAGCACTTTCATTGGCTGCGTGACTCCGTCAGATTTGCCTTCTGCCAAGCAGACCACCCCTGCTTGAAAATCCAAACGTTCGTATAGCCTAGTTTATTGAGAGCTTCTGCCACGAGACCACTATCTTCACACGATAGGCTGGAACAATAGACTACAATCCGCTGCGATTTGTTATGTTCCAATTGCGTTCGAATATTTTGGTAACCTGCTTTGAAATTATCACGGGGTAGACTTATTGCCTCAGGTATATGACCAAGCTCGTAAAACAGTGCTGGTCTAGTATCGATAACTAAAGCTTCACTTTCTTCAACAATTCTCTTCATCCTATCAAGAGAAATTATCTTTTCACTAGATTCATTTGTGGGGCCTCCTGTAACCGAAAGCTGCTCAACCGAACCAAGTAATCGCACCTTTTTACTCTGATAAACTAAAGAGAGTGGAGCGGCTCGAAGCTGATTGATAAAAAGTGCAACCACCAGCGAAAGAATTCCCAACCCTAGTATCGTTATCGAGTCTCTCGAAACCAAACTACCGATTTCACTCAGCTTCATCTTTGGAAAACAGCTGGACACGAGCTTCGACTGCAGCGGCCTCGGCCCATTCGATCAATTTCTCTTGGTTAGGTATTTCTGTGTCATCCTCCAATAACCAGAGTCGGTGCACACCTCCATCGGCACCGATAAAACAAAACGTGACTCTAGGGATTTCACTTTGAATCCTCCCAGTTCGCGAAATTAGATCGATTCCTGATTCCTTCAATTTGTGCTTCTTGTCCTCCGTTAGTGGCTCAAGGCATTTGAGTATCCGAGCTACCTGGTGTTCAGGGTCTGACAGAAGAACGAATGGCAGCTGGTGCTTATCCAAGGTCTCACGGATTCCTCTTGATAAATCCGGGGTAACGGCAATTGTCTGAAATTCGAACTTATTCAATTCCTGCTCCGAATTCCTCAACATCTTTAATCCATGAATTCCATAGGGATTCCATCCGCCTGGGTAGATGATTAGCACAACGTTGCGGCGCATCACCGCACGGCCAAGGTTGTAGTCTTCGAGTGTTGCTGTTTTTAATTTAATTCCAGAAAAGTCTTTTGCTTGAATCTTTGATCGAGGTTCTAATAAACCGGACTGTCCCCCAAGAATCGTTGGGAAAATGAAAAAGCACCCCAAACAAACAAAAAATACCGGGGAGAGTTTCATGACTGAATTTTACGGTGTATCGACCGGGAAGAGTCGTAACAATCGAGCAGGCTCGGCTCGTTCATCTTGCAGCTCGTCTTCATAATAGACACGAATCAAATATCCGTAGTAGGATCGCTGTCCTTTGTCGGCGGCTGTCTTGAGGTAGGTCGTTTTAAGAACTTCTTCAGCTCCGTTCTCTTTCCATTCCGGCGGGTTGTTGACGAATCGAGCATCGATATCTGCTGCAATTAGCCGATTTTCAGGTGTAAGCTCATAAAAGTAGAGTTGGATTCTAATCTTGTTTACTTGGAAGTCACCCGTCTCACTATTTCTCTTCAGCGTTATACTTTGGCTAATTTCAACAGGACTTTCCGGCAATGGTTCGGGATCCATCTTAACATTACTAACCACGATCAAACGTCGAGAATCTTTAAGTGGGCTATCTCGTTTTCTTGCCTCCTCATCGAGTCGAAACCGCTCTTCAATTATCTTAGCCCGCTCTCGAGCAAGCTGAACTGTAGTTCCGCCCTCTGCTTCGCCCGCCTGGATCACTTTCTTCCACGCCCTGAGTGCCCCTTCTGTATTATTTTTCGCTTCCTCCAACATCGCTTTATTGGTCAACGTCAGGACGTTATTCGGATCGATTTCTAGAGCTTGGGTCAAAGCAGCTTCAGCCAAAATGAAGTCTCCTTCTCGTCTAAAACGACGTGCGTCCTCGTTAAGTTTAGCAATATCGAGTTGAGGCGTTTGCTGTAAATCCAGATCTAAACGCGCCTCTATTTGCGGCTTCGGGAGATTAGGTAGACCCAACTCCTGAGGTTTTGCGTTTTGAGCGAGATCAAGGAGGTATCCCGAATTTGCTTCGGATTCCATGGCCAAAGAGCGGCCTTTCGTGTCGATTTTTACTTCCTGACGAATCCAAAAAATAAGAAAAAGCGCTACAAGCTCCAAAAGGATGAAAATCCCAACAATATAGAGACCGATCGAATACGTTTTAGGTCGCAAACGTCGGCGAGTTGGGGATTCAGAAAGTTCCGGCATGTCCGATAGGGATTAGCAGAGTTTATCAGGTAGACCAACCCGAATCGTCTATTTTTTCGAATCTGGCTCGATATCTCGCCTGTATGGAAATAGTTCCAATATTTTAAAGTCTGTCTCCCGGATCAAGTATTCTATCGCATCACCATTTCGCTGCAAAAGGATCTTCGATTCGTCTGCCCAAGGAAAAAAGGATAGTTCCGTCGTTTCATCGGCTGACGCGAGGGTCAGTTTAAGGGTTGGATTTGTAGCCGTCTCCCTTGGCACCTTCACTCGGTCGAGTATGGTTAGATTAGACAGCAACGATGTTTGCCGATTTAAAAAGGATTGATCTACTTTGCGTCCTTCCCATGCATCCGGCCATTTACCACCAGCCGTCTTATTCAATGTTATGTCGATAATACCCTTCCGCTGCCAACGTAAGGAACTCCATAACTCAACTGGTGGCAATGAAAGCTTCCTTGCGTACCATTCAGCGGAAGTTCTAGGCGTTTTTGGAACCGCCGTTTCTGGAATCTCCATGATCACGTCAATAAATTCAGATTCAACATAGAATTTGCCCGACTTAGCTTTTGAAATGAGCAGTTGCATTCCTTTTGACTCAGAATCCTCGTTTTGGGTAATCAAGCGTATACGGTATTGAGGCTTATCGAGCGCGAATGCCTTTCTGTTCTTATCTGATCGCTCAAAGAACGCATCCCCTCGAGAATTTTGAAGAGCATTCAAAAAATCCTCCACCTTTCGAATATCTGCGGCTTCCTTGTTATTTTGATCGAAATACCAAAGCTCTTGATTGTCGGGCGAGCGATCCAACACACCGTTCCAATCCTCGGAGTCAATCTCCACTTTCGTAATACTGGATGTTGCTAGCGGCAACAATCGTTTCTCACGAATCTTGGTAAGAAGCCCGGCAACCGATTCGACAAACGAAGTCGGAACCGTAAAGACAGTTTTCCGCTCGGCGAGACGAGCGAATCGAAAATCCTCATTTTCGTCTGTCACATTACCAATACTAAGCACCTCTTTACCGATATTGGTGTTAACTTCAAGGACTGCATGTGGGTCGCTCAGGCCATACTCAGCTAGATCGGATGCATCCTCTCCCTCAAAGCTCTGAATGCGGGATGAAACTAAATTGGAAAGAAATGAGTTCATTTGACCGGGCTCAGTCTTCCCTGAAATTGGTCGCTTTATCAGCCAATCTTCACCTTCTTTAGTAGCTTCTACGTCAGACGCTTTTCCGGTCAGATTGATTGCTGTCACGTCACTTGTCAGAAATGAGAAGATCTTTTTGCTCCGCCAATCATCCAACTTACCTGCTAATGAATTCTCTAATGCACTCTCGATTACAATGAATTCCGTTCTGGAGGCCCGGGTTAATTTAGCATAAAAATTACCCTTACGCTGGGTTTCGTTTCCAATTGCCAAAACATACGCGTGTTTTGCACTCCTCAACTTTAATTCAAGTCTGGGTTCCGCAAGGCCCATTCGTTTCACCGCCTGCTGCAAGTCAGCAAACTTCTTCGTATCAATCGTTACTTTCCTTTCGGAAAATTCAAGTTCGGTCAGCAACGAATCAACTTTCGAACGGTCTGCAGGATATGAAACCGGCTTCTCTATTTGCCAATCTGTTTCTCCCGATTTTGCAATAAGAAGGGATTCTTGAGGATTTACCAACTCCAGACGATCGACCGACTCGCGTTCAAAAACCATTACCTTTTTAGCCTGCTCTTTGGATTCCTCTGTTCCGGGATCTTCTAATCCAAAAAATGCGAGGTACGCCAGCATAGCTAGGAACACCCCACAAAGAATAATCAGTGTCTGGTTTTTCATAGAATTGAAACCGTTCTACTTACGTCGCCGAAGCCAAACGAAGAAGCCCAGGGCTAGCCCAGAAAGGGGAATCAAGAGGATGATCGTTCCGCTTAAAATCTGCTTTTGTTTATCATCCAAGGACAAATTAAATTCCTCAGCTGTTTTTGGTGCAATTCCTAAGCTCTCCTCCTTGTCCAACATCCAGTTCATTAGGTTTAAGAAAAGATCGAGCTGAGAACCTTGCAACATTTGGTTCGTTAAGAATTGAGCGCCACCAAAGGCCACGATTCGGTCTCCTTTCAAATTTACTTCTCCTCCAGAAACACTCCCCTCGTCAATCAAGGCTGCAACCGTAAGAGGCCCAGGAATATCTTCTTCGCCTTGTTCTGACTCGTTCGTTGGTTCTCCAATTTCTCCCCAATACGATTCCGGCGTAGAGAGTAATGAAACAGCCTTTGATGCCGCCTGCGTTTCCTCGGACATTTTGATTTCTATCGAGCGGCACCTCCCAAGTCCCATATTGATTTTTTGGCCTTGAAGCCACTCCATAGCCGGATGGTCGTGAGAATCCGTAACGATGGCCTCACCTAGGAGTCTTAGCTGCCCCAAAATCATGACACGGGTTAATGCGACGTCATCTCTAAAAACAACATCGTAATCGGCTAAGAGATTTTCAAGCCCCGTCTTCGTTTTAGGGTCCAAAAATAGCATTAATCGGCCTGTCTGGTTGTCTGCTGGTTTGACATAGGCCGCTAGCATTTCGATTTCTTGAGGTGCTAACATGGTTCGGGGACCAGCAATAACGAGCATATTAGCATCGTCAGGAACCTGACCTGCCTGGATCAAATTTAATTTGCGAACTTCTGCGTTCTGTCTCTCAATGTAGGACGCTAAGAGACTGATGCCCAGCTTGTCGCGTTCATCTGACTTTGGATCGTATTCGCCATGCCCGGTTAAAAAATAGATAACAGACTTACTATCTTGAGCTAACCCTTGAATCGTGGAGGTAATCATCTGCTCTGCATTGAACGAAGTGACCTTAGGCTGGGCTCCACCGTAGGGATTTCCACCACTTATCTCTGCTAGCTCACCATAACTCAAAACCCGATGCTGCTCGCCCTTTCGAATAATCACAACGTTCTCTTGAAGCGCGATTTTGTATTTGTCTGAAGTTTCCTGAGCGAGATCGAAGTCGATATATGGATCGACTTTCAAAACTTCGATCTTGCCACCACTATGATATACGTATTCCTCGAGAAGCTTATCGACATCATTAATAATCAGGCCGGCGTAAGGATCATCCTGTGGTGATATGTAGTTCGTAATTTCGACTTCTTCTTTTAGATTTGAAACCACGTTTTTTGAGAGATCCGTCAGTTTGGTGTAATTCGAAGCCGATAAGTTTTTTCTAAAATATCTCTTTTCTGCAATATAGTTAAACCCGACGAAAATAAGGATGAGCAGGGCTAAACCGAAGTAATGATTAAGTTTCCACTGAAACCGAGACTGTTCTGTTTTGGCCATAGTTTGTATTATCCTTTAGAATTAGGCTTTAACTTTTTTAATCGCCAAGATCTGGTGGGTGAGCGCCAGGAACAAGGCGGCAGCCGTGAGATAGAACACGAGAGGACGAGTATCAAATATTCCTTCCAAATAGGTCTGCATATGCTGGTAAGTCGAGATGTAGCTTAAAAGATCCGAAAACTTCGAGTTGTGAACGTTGAAAGCAAGGATTCCTACAAAGAAATAAATCATCAAAGTAGCAAACGACATGAATGCCGCTAGAGGCTGACTTTTTGTCAGCGATGAGAAAAAGAGCCCTACTGATATAAATAGGCTACCTACCAAGACAACCATCGAATAGCAAAGCAACAAGCTCGGCCACTGAATCGGAACCTGACTGTCGCTCACCCATTGAAAGATCAAAAGATACAAGACGGAAGGAGCCCACAAACATAGATAAAAGGCAAGGGCTCCGAAAAACTTCGCCAAAACCACATCCCAATCGCTCACGGGAGCGGTTAAAAGAATCTCGATCGTCCCAGTCTTATACTCTTCGGAGAACAACCGCATCGTCACGAGCGGGATCATAATCAATAAGCAGATCCAGAACCAAACTCCCAAAAAGAACATTTGAGCTAAAGAAAAGCGCCCGCCAAAACCTTCCAAAAATGTGATATTCTGATAAAAAATGATCCCTGAGATCAAAGTGAAGAAGAAAAAGATAATGTAGGCGAGAGGCGACATGAAGATCGCTCCCAGCTCCCGACCTAGTTGTGTTAAGAATGCTTTACTCACCGATTTACTCCTGTGTCAGTTCAACGAAGACATCCTCTAGTGAGGCCTTGTCATGATGGAATTCCCGTAGAGGCCATTTCTGATCTTTGATCAACGCATCGACACTCTCCCGAGGATCCTTGCCCGGTTTAGAAAGGCATTCGAGAAACGCCCATCCGTCAGCTTCATCCTTAATGGATACATTGGAAATACAATCGAGCTTCAAAAGTTGATCTCGAGCATCCTTTGAATCGGCTTTGATTTCGATAAACAACGCCCCGCTCTGAACTTTCCCAGAAAGATTTTCAAGCGTATCCGAGGCTTCAATCTTTCCACGATTGATAATGATGGCCCGATTACAAACCATTTCGACTTCAGGCAGGATGTGGGTGGAAAGCAAAATCGTATGCTCCTGGCCGAGAGTCTTAATCAAGTCGCGAACCGAACGAATCTGATTGGGGTCGAGCCCAGCGGTAGGTTCATCTAAGATCAAAAGATCTGGATCATGAACAAGCGCGTCTGCCAAGCCGACTCTTTGACGATAACCACGTGAGAGATTACCGATCATCTTTCGCCCCACCTCGCTTAGACCACATTTTTCAATCGACTCGTCGACACGTGGCTTCACCTGTTTCTTCGAAACACCTTTCAAAGATGCTCGATATTCAAGAAACGGCCGAACGGGCATATCTGTGTAGAGAGGAACATTTTCGGGCATATATCCCACTTTACTCCGAACCTCTAAAGAATGGTTGAGTATATCGAGCCCGGCAATTTCAACACAGCCCGACGATGGAGGTAAATAGCCGGTGAGAATCCGCATGGTGCTGCTTTTACCCGCACCGTTAGGACCTAAGAAACCAACAATTTCCCCTTTTTTAA
>JBCCKK010000005.1:0-28581 GCA_039027395.1 Verrucomicrobiota bacterium
AAACAAATTCCCGATTTGATTCTGCTCGATCTCATGATGCCAGAAATGGATGGACTAGAAACCTGCAGCCGCATTCAGTCCGACTCCCGTTTTAATAAGATTCCGATTATTTTCCTAACCGCTAGCAATGAAATGGATCATTTAGTCGATGCCTTTAAACGGGGAGCCGTCGACTATGTCACCAAACCCTTTCAAGCAGCCGAACTCCTAGCTCGAGTCAGAACCCACCTCAACCTCAAACATGCAACTCATGCGCTCGCTAATTCTAATGCCCAGCTCAATCAGCAGCTGGAGGAAGCTGCTAAATATGTTTCTGCAACGCTACCCAAACCACAAGAAATACCAGTTCAGGCCCAGTGGTTGTTTCACCCCTCCCAGCATCTCGGCGGCGACATCTTTGGCTATCAATTCTTAGACGAGAAAACGTTCATCTGTTTTTTGGTCGATGTGTGTGGCCATGGTGTCGGCGCCTCATTACTTGCCATTTCCATCTCAAACATGATTCGAGGCGGCCGCCTCGGCACCGACGTCTACCGGCAGCCAGAAGAAACCCTGAACGAACTCAATCGCGCCTTCCCAATGTTCGAGAACAATCGCATGTTCTTCACTCTGTGGTATGGCGTCTACGACCTAGACGCGAAGACCTTGACCTATGCCAGCGGCGGGCACCCTCCTGCTCTGTTATTAAAAAAATCAGGTGAATTGAGAGAACTCACGTCCCATGGACTGGTAGCCGGAATGGATCCCGAATACAGGTATCGAAGTGAATCCACAGCCATTGAAACCGGCGACCAACTCTATCTCTTCAGTGATGGTATCTACGAAATCAAATACCCAGATGGCGAATACATGGGAATGGATTCCTTCTCGGACTTCCTCAAAACAAAGGCGTCCTCAGACGCAAGTGACCTCAGTGCTTGGCGAAGCTTTGTGGAAAAAGAAGGCCAAACGACCGATTTGGAAGACGACTTTTCGTTACTCAAATTGCGCTTTTAAGTTCAATGGAAGACGTGCCATCACCTGCCGAGATCGATTTTCACGCCACGTTTGCTGCTGGCCAGTCGGAGCTTTGCGACGTTCTTGAACAAATCGATGCCGCCACGCAAAAACATTCCTACCCCGCGGACGTTGCCTACGCTCTAAAGCTTTCGGTGGAAGAACTTGCGATGAATACCATCCACTACGGATGTCATAAACAAAAGCAGGACTGCAAAATCACAGTCACCCTCTCTCGAAACGAAACCCATGCGCTACTTCGAGTTGAGGACAATGGCCAAGCTTTCGATCCATTGGAAACCTCTGAAGGCGAGCACGAACCGGGAACCATCGGCGGTCACGGCATTTTTTTGGTTAGACAAATGATGGATTCCTTGGAATACCTGAATCAAGACCAACACAACATCGTTATCGCACGGAAACAACTTCCTGATGCGAGCGGATAACCCCTGAGAAAAACATACTATGAACATCATCGACGAACCTCATGGCGAAATCACCGTGGTTTCCCTCAACGGCAGCATGGACCCCGATCAAGCCCTCAATTTTAAAGAGCGACTCCAAACCCTTCTTGCCGACCGCCCACCTAAAATCGTTCTCGACTGTAGTGATCTTCGCTACACCGGAAGTGCCGGACTTCGCGAATTCTTCTTTGCGTCTAAAGCCGCCGAACAAGCCGGAGGCAAACTCGTCCTTTGCAGTTTGAGCGCCGATGTGCAAAAGACCTTCGAAATCGCCGGCTTCGCCAATCCAGAAAACATTTTCACCTCCCGAGAGAAAGCCCTAGCTGCTTTCTAGGAACTCCATATACCTACTATGTAATACATGAAATCGTTTCATGTTTTGCCGGAAAACTAGTAGGTATCCAAAAAGTTCATGAAAATTTTTATGACTATTAATAGTTTGATCTAAGAAATGATTTTTATCTTGGAGATAATTTTACGATTCATCATCGTATTCTTTGTCTGGCTTATTTTATTCCCAGCCTCATGGATTGTTACTACACCGTTTATTCTTATTTTTTCCGCTTTTCAGCACAGACCATATTTTTATGCCGTCGCTGACGGATACAGAGCTGTCACTAATTTTTGGATAGATTTAGGTATTCACGTAGGTCCGCTAATATAATACAGTATCCACCGAACAAGAGCATTGTTCCAATTCACTTCCTGCGGCGTTCTTGGCACATGCTCGGCGTTCGTTATGAGAATATGCGTTCTAGCCTAAAAGCCGAATTCCGTGAAACACTTTCCAACGTCTTGTTAAGTTTTAAAGATAAGACTTATCCAGAGTTACTCGACTTTGCCGAGTCACAAGAAATTAGGACATTCTTCGATAAGACTAGTTCTGGTTCTGCTTATCAGATCGAGATTCAAGCATTTTTAGATGACTCAAAGTCTCGAAATATCAGAGTTACTGGAGATATTTCTCCAGATCCTCATCCGCCACTTTGGGGATTTATTCCTTTGTATCTAGACACGGCATCCGATGATTTTATTATGACTCCCGAGGGGAAGTTTGTTAATGAGTGATTATCGAACAAACACGTTGGGTCAATTCACTCCCTGCGGTCGTTCTTGGCGCACGCTTAACATTCGACAAGAAATCACTGTATGAAATCGCGATTGACCAAGCCTTCTAATGATTTTCTCCTGAGGAAAGTGGTACGCCTTAAGCGAGCAATCGCACGCAATCCTACCAGTGCAATTTTGCATCAAGGCTTGGGGAGGGCTTATACAGAGTTAAAGTGCTTCAAGGAAGCTCGAACGTTCTTCGTAAAATCACTTGAACTCGACCCATCCGATCTCTGGACAAATCTCTATTTGGGGAACAGCTATTTTCGCGAAGGAGACTACCCCCGCTCACTAGAATACTTCGACACTGCCCGCTCATTAGACTCGAAAGTTGCAATGCCCTTGGTGTGCCAGGCTGATACCTTTCACAAGTTGGGAGAGGATGAGAAAGCCGACTGCCTTTACAAAAAAGCTGTGAACACTGATCCAGAGTGTAATGTCGCGAGAAGGAACCTGGAGCGATGGCAGCAACGCTATCGAGCCGAATCAAATGACGAACAAGGCGTCGATCTCAACACCTGACCCTTGGCGAAGCGAAAGCATCGTGAGTACTCAACCATCAACCCAGAAGTCGGAGTCCACCTTCGGTCGGGTGTGAGATGACCTCGAAAAGCCATTACGATTGATGGTGAAAGAATGCGGGCCAGGGAACTGAAAAAGAGAAAAACTAAGGAAAGACCCTGATTTGGAATGAGGGTACTTTACTATCAGATTTAGCTTTTACTCATACCAAAACTTAAAAAGCAACCATAGCAGTATTGTTAATTACTAACGCTTCATCAGAATTCGATATTGTGGAAAAATTTTCTGAAAGTAGGAATATCGCCGATATCGCACGAGTATCTTCTATGAGGTTTATTCAACCGAAAAGAAGCCCAGGCCGCTTTCTAAGAGCCATAGATATCTACGAAGCACGACACAGAATAGATTCATGTCTTACCTAGAAATTAGTAGGCATCTAAAGATCGACCTAAACTCAAAGAACAACGATTTGGTTCGTAAAAATTGTCACAGCTAACAATAATTCGGGAAGAATATGGAAAAACCTTCGCTCTCTTTAGCCATAGGCATTTTACTCTGCGTTATTGGAGGTTCCTTGCTTTTTACAGCGTTTATCTTATTTAGTAAGCGACGCCACGACGAGCTAGGTATCACAACCGACACATTTGACCCTATTGGTATCTTCGCGATACCCACTCTTGCCATTTGGATACTGCGCAACATATTTACGGATATTACTTCATATCAAGAAGAGGCCACTTATTTAGCCATAGGCGCTCTAATTTCATTAATTGGAGTGATCTGTATCGTATAAGAGCTCGAACAATGCTTTTTATCCTATTCTCCCGCTGCGGACGTTCTTGGATGAAAGCCAGCGTTCTCTTGATCAATGAAACTTATTTCGACAACAATTACATTCATACTAATAGCGACTACGGGTATCGCCAGCGATATCCCAGATGCGGCACGCAAGCAAATCGGCAAAACGGTAAGATATGACCCGAGTTATCAAGCTCTGAAATATCCCGGAGGTGATGTTCCTTTGGAGCGAGGTGTTTGTACGGACGTGGTAATTAGGGCACTACGCTCCAGTCATAATCTCGATCTTCAAAAACTCGTTCATGAGGACATGAAGATACACTTTTCGAAATATCCAAAGATATGGGGGCTAAAGGCTCCAGATAAAAATATCGACCACCGGAGGGTGCCGAATTTGATTACGTATTTCAAACGTGCTGGCTATGAAGTTCCCTTAACTAAGGATTCTCAGAATTATCGGCCGGGCGATCTGGTTACCTGTATTGTCCCTCCGAATTTGCCGCATATTATGATCGTTTCAGATGATAAGAATTCTAGGGGGGTGCCATACGTAATTCATAATATTGGCAGTGGCACCGTCAAAGAAGATCGGTTATTTGAATTTAGACTAACGGGACACTTTAGGGTGCAGCAACGCGAATAAAGCAATTGAAGCAACTCTCCTGCTGCACATTATTGTTACTGACCACCAACATTCAGCATAAGAAATGAAACTAGATTTGGAGAAACATCTTCACTGCGTTAGCACTCAACTGGTCGTTGCTGATATTGAGCGTTCCGTTAGATTCTATACACAGTCTTTGGGTTTTAAACTGAACTTCAAGCATGAGGATTTTTATGCAGGACTTGGCGCAGGACCATATTCGATCCATCTGAAGCATGGCGATGATATCCAGACGCTTCCCGAAGGAACCGATCATGTGGACATAGTCATAGGAGTTACGGATTTAGATGCATGTTATGAAGCCATTCAGGCCGAGGGTGTAAAGATAATCCAGGCACTCAGAGAAATGCCTTACGGGCGAGAGTTTTACATCGAAGATCCGGATGGATACAGACTGGCTTTCTATGATGTTACCTCATAGTGAAAAGAAATCGAACAGGCCCGTTGACACAATTCACTCTTCTGCATACGCAGGATCGTTTTTGGAACACGCTTACTACTCTGGAAACAAAGAGGTCAGACTGGAACGCTTATTAATGATCTTCCACATGAGGAATGCATCAAGGTCGTAGATATGTTCCGTCGTGGTGACGATTCGCCCATTGCCGCAATGGACAATTCAGGACCTCTTAGCAGACTTATCAGAAAGATACCTTTCCTGTTCGCGGGAGATGATTGGCATAAAAAGTGAAGAAGTTAACCTACCGAGATAAAAAGTGGGACCTACCCCCGAAACGATATTAGGAATGAAATAGATGAAATTGTTTATACTAGTTACTGCTATCAGCATCGTGTTCTCAAGCTGCACCAACGAAGAAACGATATCCAACTCCGCGGATACATCGTCTAAAACTGAAGTCCTCTTAGCGTCTGAAATCCGGTGGGAGAAACTAAACCCGGCGCGAGGTGATAAGAGTCCGCAAGCCGGAACGTTGTGGGGCAATCGCAAGGGCACCACAGGGCTGGGTGAGGGGTGCGGTTCGGTTTGTCCCTTGTGTAGTCACGGTCCTGTTCCGACTGGCTTCTTGGCAAGGTTCGTCGATGGATTTTCTTCACCTCCTCATATTCACAATGTCACCTATCGAGCTGTGGTCATTAGTGGCTTGGTTCACAATAACGATCCCGGTGCTGCGCCTATGTGGATGTCTCCTGGATCTTTCTGGACGCAACCCAAAGGCGAAGTTCACATTACAGCCGCCAAGGGCGAAAGCACCGTAGCCCTCGTCGAGATCGATACCGGCCCCTATCTGGTGATGCCTCCCGAGGAGGCGTTTGATAGTGGAGAAAAGCCGGTCAATGTGGATGCATCGAACCTTGTCTGGACCGATTTGCCGGGAATGCCCCGCTCGAGCGAAGGACCAAAGGTTTCTTATCTTTGGGGCAACCTTGAAGAAGGCCAGTCCAATGGAACGTTTATCAAATTTCCTCCTGAATTTTCAGGGGCACTCAAGAGCCACGGCACCAGCTTTCGTTCAGTAGTAATCAAGGGGCAATTGCAATATCACGGAACCGACACGCTTACTCTTGACCCGAGTAGCTATTTAGGTTCCAGTGGGCCCACAACCCATCAGCTCTCCAACACAGCAGAGGGGGAATCTGTCATCTACATCCGAACCAACGGACAATATGAATTGGAACTGAGTAAATTATGATGCTGTTCAGAAAACGAATTTTCTGGCTGGGATTTACCGTAGGATTTCTGGCCTACGGTTTTTACCCGTGGGGCCAGATCATGAAAGGTGACGTACAAGTCGGCACCTTTCAGCCAATTCATGCTTGGCTGGATCCTTTACATGCCTATCCGATTATAATAATCCAAGTTGCTATTTCATTCATTTTGGGATTTAGTTTTTGGGGAGTACTGAAGATATTCAAACCGGGTAAAGTTGTAGAACCCATTGCGTAAGGCGACTGCTTTCCTCGATAGTTCACACCCAGCGTTTCGTTGAATATGATGACTGATATGATTGCACTGATTGTTTCCATCACGAGCTTGGTGATTTCTGTATTTTTTGCCGTTAAGGCTATGCAGAGCAGCAAGAAATCCAATGATTTGAGCGAAAGCCAAAAGACAGCCGCTCTCATCTCCATTCTAGCTCCTGCTTGCAAGAGCCCAGAAGAATGGAAGCTGTTTATCAATTACCTTTCGAAAAACAATCGCCTTCCTAATTTTTCAAATGAAGACATGGAATTTCTCTCAAAGATTCTCAATCGCCTGGAAATCAAAGGAACGATTGTTAACGGGCGCTTAAAAACCGAACGCTAATCGCAATAGTCATAAGCATGCGGTCTGGCATTGATTTTTAACAGAATCTTAATCTGATTTCCCTTCGGCTGTTTGTTGTAAGCAGTAAACTTGATCGATAGCTATCTTTTACTGTCGATCTAACGTTAAAAGTGAAACTGCTGAGCTACCCGATGCCTAAGCAAAGGAAGTTTCCTCTACGAAAGCGAATGCTAATAATGAAAGTGATAATCGGAGCAGGCGAGCAACGATGGGATGGTTGGATCGCCACCCAAGGAGAAGAGCTCAACTTACTGGACGAACGTACTTGGCAGGCATTCTTCGGAGAGCAAAAAGCGGACGCCTTCCTTTGCGAGCATGTTTTCGAACGCATCTCGATCCATGAAGCTAAGAAAGCAGCAGAAACGATCTATAATTATCTTAAGCCGAATGGTTACATTCGACTTGCAGTTCCTGACCGTCTTTTTCCCAACGAAGCCTACCAAAAGACGATTCAAATTGGCGGACCAGGCCCGATCGATCACCCAGCAGCAGACCACAAAGTCGTCTATGGATACCGTGAATTTTCAGGTGTCTTTGAAGAAGCTGGATTTCAGGTTTCCCTACTTGAGTATCATGATGAAACGGGGGCGTTTCACGTATCCAATTGGGATCCGGAAGAAGCACCGATTTACAGGTCTTCCAAACTCGATCATCGAAACCGAGACGGGATAATACGATTCGCCTCCATAATCATCGACGCAAGAAAACCAAGCTAAACCCGGTTGATCGATATCCATCCGTCAGTTGCCCAGTGGCTGAATTCTGTGTATGATTCTGGCCTTATTCAAGAATCGTGATCGAAAGATTCACAGACCTACCATATTCTGAATTAGAACCGCTGATTGAAGAATCGCGACACGACGGTTTCCGATTTTTAGCAACACTTCGTTCCGAATGGAGTCGGGGAGAGAATCGATTTAACAGGAACCACGAGGGATTTTTCGGTTATCGACTCAAAGACGAACTTGTCGCAGTGGGTGGTTTGAACGAAGACCCCTATTCTACCAATCATCGTATCGGGAGATTGAGGCGATTTTACGTCAAGAAATCTGAAAGAAGAAAGGGAATCGGCCGCACATTGGTGGGACACATCCTCAACAAAGCTAAGAACCGTTTTGTCTGGATCCGACTGAGGACGGACACATTAGCTGCATCGAAGTTCTACGAGTCACTTGGGTTCCTCGCGACAGAGGCATCGACCCATGCAACCCATGAACTAAATCTGGAAAATTCGAATGTAGTGGCAATGTTAGCTGATCGCCACCGACACCGATAGGCATCTGTAGCTGACACCATTCTCTGTAATTCATTTCACCCTATCCGATAGAAAGGACCATGCTCAAAGAAATCCGATCTGAATTATCAAAAAGGTTCTCCGAACGAGCAGAAGGAGATCTACGAAAGTTACCTAGAACATACAGAGTACATCAACAACTGGGATTTGGTGGACACATCTGCAGGAAGTCGGCAAGCGTGGTCGAAGAACCGAGGAGAGCTTCCTGGTTAGGCATTACGCGAAGATGCCAAGAATCATGTTAAGGTATGCGATTGAACGATTTCCTGAGGAACTTCGTCAACGATATCTAAAGGGTACGTTAATATAAATAAACCGTTAAGAGGGGGTGTAATATCCGGCAAGAAAATCCGAGCTCACGGACTAAATCATGAAATGACAGATAAGGACCGTTGTTTAGAAGTTACATATTCCACTAGCGGATTTAATCTTTACCGATCTCAGAACTCAAACGTTAATTGAGGCTAGCAACCTCTAAAACAAGTTAAAAGAATCACATTATTTCAAAATGTTCTCTATTGTTCTGGCTTGATCTTTGTGCTCTTGAACCAGAAGGTCACAACGGTCACTCCGCACACTCACTTAATAATGAATCATCGTTTGAGTCAGCAGTTTCTTGAGTTCGCCAAGTCCGAATGCCTTGGCTCCTCTGAGCTGTATTATCACCTCTCCTTGGCAATCGCTAAAGACCAAGAACTCCTAAAGCTCGCGGAGTCCGGCAGAAAAGGACAGCCGACTCCCAATCTCTTTTTTGGAGTAGCTCACTACCTTTTAAACTCCAATCTCGATGCACCACTTGCCAAGTTCTTTCCCACATGTTCAGAATCTTGTGATCGATCTCCGGAAGAAGCGTTTCCCGACTTTAAACACTTCATTCTATCCCATCGCGATAACGTCACTCAGTTACTAGCAACCCGTCTAGTGCAAACCAACGAGGTGCGACGCTGCGCCTATCTGTTCCCTGCAATGATGTATGCTGGAACGTGGTTTGATAAACGGCCGTTGGCTCTAATCGAAATTGGTACGAGTGCAGGTCTAAACCTTCTCTGGGATAAATACTCGTATCAGTATGGAGATTGGGATGTTCTCGGTGATAGGGAGTCACCCGTTGTGATTCGATCGGAGTGTCGAGGAGTGATTCCCGATGGTCTTTTTCATGCCATGCCACGCATAACTCAACGAATTGGATTAGACCTGAATATTGTTGATGTAACACAGTTTGAGGAGGCTGCCTGGCTACGTGCTTTGATCTGGCCTGAGCATAAGGAAAGAAGAGAAATCCTTGATGCTGCGCTTAAGCATCGAGCTTCTTTTGATTTGGATCTACGACAAGGCAACGGGTTTGCCATGTTGGCCGGTATTATCGAAACAATCCCCAAAGACTCCGTTGCCTGTGTCTATCATACCCATGTTGCGAATCAGATAACCAGAGAAGCAAAAGAAAGTCTCTTAGTAGAATTAGCTGAACTAGGCACATCACGTGATATCATTCATATTTTCAACAACATCAAACCAAGTTTACATCTAACACTCTACAAAGATGGAAGGGCAGAAGATATTCCCCTCGCGAATACAGACGGTCATGCCAGATGGTTCGAATGGCTTCCTTCAGACAGGCAAGACGGAGAATCGCGACTATGACAGCGAAATCTCGTAAGCTTCTCGGTTTCTTAGAACATTACAATTCATGATTGAAGATCTTGAAAAAGTCGAAGTGCGTTCTGCAGCAGAGGTGTGGTCTTGGTTTAAGACGCATCACGCCCAGCCAGATAGTATTTGGCTGGTAACTTATAAAAAAGCTGTTCCAAAACGGTATGTTTCCAATAGTGAGGTTGTCGACGCCTGTATTGCGCATGGTTGGATGGATGGTCGGCGTAAAAAACTCGACGATACTCGAACCATGCAGCTCCTTGCTCCGCGCAAGGCGCCTCATTGGGCGCTATCTTACAAAGTCCGAGCAGCTCGCCTGATTGCCACCAATAAAATGCATCCGGCTGGCATGGCCAAAATCGACCAAGCCATTCAAGACGGCCATTGGCATACGATGGACTCCGTTGATGCTCTGGAAGTCCCTCCGGATTTGCAGGCCGCCTTTGCTGTCAATCCGCAAGCGAAAGATCAGTATGAAACCTTTCCGCCTTCCGCTCAAAGGGACATCCTTCGCTGGATTCATCTCGCTCGAACGACCAAGACTCGTACTAAACGCATCTATGAAACTGTATTTCTTGCGGCACAGGGGAAACGCGCCAGCGGCACAGGGGCCAAACGCCGGAAAAATTGAAGCACAGACTACTTGTATCGTAATCCTGTAAGAACGTTATTCTCATAACACACTAAACCCAAAAGAGATCATTCTAACAAAAGCTTACACAGCTCAAAAAAGCTGAAGGACCGTGAATTGAAAATTATTACAATTTAGGATTTAGCGCCACTTAATGGTAAATTTATTACTCCAAGATACGAATACACTGCTGCATTTTGCAGCTAGGTGGATGCTCTAAAGTAGCGGTGAACTGGCTCGGAGAGGATGCGTGTCTAGGTTCAAAATGGAATATTTCAAGCGAACTTGTCAACTGGTCGGGAAGCTTCAGAGGCTAAAAACAAATACAGTGACTTCATAAAAGCACTGCAAAATGGAGTCCAACCACTCGAAATCTGTCACATTTAGTTTTTGCACAAGCTGGGAAAATAGAGGTAAAAAAAGAAAAAGATGTTGCCTGTTTTTACTATGACAATCGTCATAATAATAGAGTAACAGTTCTACTCACGGCATATTCACTATGAAAGCCTTATTGTTATTCACACTGGCCCTTGCGATCTCCAGTTCCTTGCATGGGAGCCTTAAAGACCTGGCACTTTCCGGTGACACGGTCGTCTCCGGGTCAATCATAACCAAAAACAGTGTCGAGTTCTTCAAAAACGGCACCGCTCCCATCGATGAGCATTCTTTGTTCGAAGTGGGTTCAATTACTAAAGTATTTACAGCTTTGGCAGTCTCTCAATATGAAACTAAGAATCCGGGCTTTATCGATCGCCCAATCCGAGAACTGATATCGGGCATTAATTCCAGTTCGCTTGGGGATGTCACTGGAAGGGAATTGGCGACGCATACGTCTGGTTTTTCGAGGCTGCCTCCCAGCATGGGACTGTTTTATATTCTGCTAAACTTCAAAGACCCTTACAGAACCTATTCTCGAGCAAATCTGATCAAGGATTTGAATCGAAGTAAGCTGAAGACGGAGCGAGGGAGGTTTGAGTATTCAAATTACGGCTACGCCACATTGGGTCGGGCTCTCGAGACTGTTTCGGGACGCAGATATGAAGACATCATTAAGCACGATATCTTGAATCCTCTCGGAATGACCCAATCGTTTATTCACTACAGCAAAGCCAATGAGGGCACGGTAACACCCGGATATGGTGAAAGTGGAAAGCCCACGTCATTTTGGCGTCAAGATGCCATCGCACCGGCCGGATCACTTAAAAGCTCGGCACGCGACCTATCTCGGTTTCTATCGAGCTATTTCGAACTGGGTGAAGACACTCTTAGTCAGGCAATGAAACGGTCGCTCGAACCACAGGTTGAAGTCAATAAGCAGCACTCGGTTGCCTTAGGCTGGCAGATACGGAACCATAAACGCGGTCCGATTTATTGGCACAATGGGGGCACAGGAGGCTTTCGATCTTTCATTGCTTTTCTTCCAAATGAAACGAAGGGTGTCGTGTTACTGTCGAACTTTGCCGGCATACAGGACTTAGATAAAAAAGGCTTTGAACTCTTGATAGCACCGCCGGCTTCCTCAACAGCCCAGTAATTTTATCAGTCAACGAACCGCTGGCTAGTATTTAGAAAAAATACGAACTCGGTTAATCGAAGGTGGCTAAATACGAGATTTTTGTTAATAACGGTCTTGATGAGCAACACACGAAATCCTGTTGGATGGTTTGAAATCTATGTTTCAGACCTAGATCGCGCCAAAGCCTTTTACGAAGCAACCTTTGAGGTCACGCTTTCTGAACTCCCAGCCCCCGAAGCGGAAGGTGTTCCTCCGGTAAAGATGTTCGCCTTTCCGACCGATCAGGAAGAAACCTGGCCTGGAGCTCCCGGAGCGATTTGTAAGATGGACGGAGTAGAGCCCAAGGTCGGCGGCACGCTCGTTTACTTTTCCTGTAAGGATTGTGCCCACAATGCGGCTCTCGCAGAGAAGGCTGGTGGCAAGATCCAAGCGCCTAAGTTTTCCATCGGACAGTACGGATTTATTTCCATGATCGAAGATAGTGAAGGAAACACCATTGGGCTGCATTCGACGGAATAGGCGATAGAGTCCTTGTTCGGCAAAGACGGACCGGATCGCCCTATCTTTGAATCTCATTGAATACGTGAGGATCGCTCTAATGGGTAACGATCATCTAGAAGTTCAGTGGCAGAAGCTTTCGGAACCTTGGATCAAGGAGTCTCGGAATGGGCCTAATGCAAATCGCTCCGGCCTTTTGGACGAACCAATGCTGTCAGCTTGCGGATCAGTGATTGAACGGGATGTCTTAGATTCAGGGTGTGGCGAAGGGCGCTTTTGTCGAATGCTGAGGAGTTTGGGCGCCAGAGAAGTGGTCGGCGTCGATCTTTGTTCTGAGATGATTTCAGCTGCCCGCGAACTCCAGAGTGAAGGTGAGGAATACATTCAAGCCAATGTCGAAGATCTCTCGTTTCTTGAGAATAAGAGCTTCGACTTATCTGTATCCTACCTTAATCAGTGTGATTTAAGGGATTGGAAGTCGAACACCCGAGAAGTTTATCGAGTTTTGCGCAAAGGGGGTAAGTTCGTCGTGTGCAATCTGCACCCCATGCGCTCTGCAACTGGATACTGGGAAAAGGATTCAAACGGTGCGAAGAAACATGTCATCTTGGATGACTATTTTCGGCAGGAAGAGCGGACCTGGAAAATGATGGGAGTGGAGCTTACCAACTTCCATCGAACTCTGGAAGCGTATGTCAGTGGATTTATGGATATTGGATTTTCTTTGGAAGGACTACAAGAGCCTTCGGTCACAGAAGAAAACCTACAAAAATATCCGATATTGGAAGACGAACTCAGAGTGCCGAATTTTATTATTTTCAAGCTACTCAAACCATAACTCTCCATACACACCGACTCACATTTTGGATGCGATTGCCAAGGTTCTTGGCACTCTGGACGTTATACGGTTCTCGCTAGGTTGCTCTGAATCGCGTGAGACGAGTGGAGCGTTCCTAAAGAAGCGTTTGTTGAACGATTCTACGCGAAGCATAGGTTTTTGTCGGTTGTCATTCGAGAAACGAATATCGTGATCGGTTACTGCGGTTTTTACCTTCAAAAGATTGAGCTCGGCTATCGTCTGCACTCCGACACTTGGAACCAGGGGCTTGCCACTGAAGCCGCACATGCGATCAAGGAATATGGTTTTGAAACGCTAGGCTATGTGCGACTCATTTCGACCATCAACGCTGAGAATGCCTTTTCCATCCGTGTTGCTGAAACGTGTGATATTCGCTTTGAAAAAGAATGAATCTTCAAAGAGACTATTCCGGTGAGGGTTTGTTCGATTGAGCAAGCACCGCTCCGACCAGACACCCGATCTTCTGCAAACATCATCGTTACAAAGTTTCAAGTTCAAATCATAAAGAGACTGTAATACAATATAATCAATCGAATTAGAAGGTGTTGAACCCCTATGAACTACCCCGCTGCTGATTTTGCCAAACCCTTTATTCCTGCCAAAGATTTCAAGATTTCCTTGGAGTTTTATAAAACCATTGGTTTTGAAGTTATGTTTGAGAGTAGTGATACTGCCAATTTCCAGGTGGGAAAGTCGCGGTTCTTACTACAAAATTTTTACGCTAAGGAGTGGGCCGAGAACTTCATGATCCAGCTAGAAGTTCACGATGTTCAAGCTTGGTGGCAGCACCTATCGAATTGTGAAATTGAAACTAAATTTGGAGGAACCAAATTAGAAGCTCCTCAGAAGCAGCCTTGGGGGGCAACGGTATCCTTTCTGCACGATCCATCGGGAGTCCTATGGCATCTCTGCCAGTTTGACGCCTCTAAATAAGATTAGTGTTGGATACATCGACTACTGAATTAAAAGACCGAAATGAACGTTTTAGTTATTCTAGCCCACCCGGATATCGATTCGTCTCGATCAAATCGACACTTGTTATTAGAACTCGAGAAACATCCCAATCTCTCAGTTAACTCGATCTACAAAAATTACAGCGACTGGAAAATCGATGTTACTCGTGAACAAGAGTTACTTGCAAAGCACGATCGTATTGTATTTCAGTTTCCTCTGTATTGGTATTCCACACCACCACTTCTTAAGAAGTGGCAAGATGATGTACTTACCTACGGATGGGCTTATGGCGATGGGGGTGATCAACTCAAGGGAAAAGAACTCCTCATCGCAACGAGCATCGGAGGGCACCCTGACGTGTATCGTGCCGGTGGTCGCAATCAGTTCACACTAAGTGAAATTCTGCGCCCTTTGCAGGCAACCGCGAACATTTGCGGAATGCGTTACCTTCCCGCCTTTGTTGTGGGAGGGCATCTTGACGAAGCGGGACTCACTACCCGAGCTAAGGAATACATCGAATACATCTCAGATCCGAAACCGCGTGGAATTGCGAGTTGATACTACGCTCCCCTTCCAAGCAAGCGAGTGGCTAGCAACTTAGCGGATCATTGAGCCAATTCTTCGAGCAGGTCGAACATCTCCTTATCCTTCGAATATCGCCCATTGGGATTCGGTTTAGCTGAATCGTCTCGATTGATTAATCGCGCTGTGCGTCTTTGAAAGAAGCATGGCTCGAAGGTGATAAAAGCTATTCAAATCTAACGGCACTCCCTAGAATACCCATAATGAAAGTAGTACTAAAGTCCATGGGTTTTGCTGTTTGGGTTTCTTTTTTGCAGATGCTTTATTCGACCTTCTTTTCAACAAAGTTTTTAATCCCGAAACCTGATGCTCAACCTATGTGGAGTTTTGATATTGGTGGAATACCTACCCACTTCTTTTGGGTTCCCCTTATTGCCAACTTAGTATTTATGTTCTTAAGCTGCTTCATTTATCTCTTCATCTATGAACAAATAGAAGCACGTCAGAGGACAGACCCAAGTCTATAGATAACCAAACGCTTGAACTCCTTCATCTCCAACTTGTCGAATTAATAGAGCTCATGAAATCATTTTTTGATATCAACAAAGGAAGCCACTGGAAGGGAACATCGGAACTGTGGACGGACCCGCTTGGCAATGAAGTGTATAAAGAGTCCTGTGCTCTACAAATTACTACCGATGCTGTTTGTTATACTTGGATATATGAGGGTAAAAAGCAAAACGGTTCGATTACTTGGAAAGGCGATCACGTCCATTGGGTGGATACCTGGCACCAAACCAAAGGAGTCGACTGTGAGGATATCAGCACCCGCTGGGGTATCTTTACCATTGAATCTACCTACCAGGTTCCCTCCAGTCCGGATTGGGGATGGCGCATCAAGTTGTCACAACGGCCTGACGAGAGTCTTGTGCTGCAAATGACCAATATCGCACCTTGGGGCGAGGAGGGACGCGCCGTTCGAATGGTCTTTGAAAAGGACTAATACTAGCCTATCTATTGAGGACGGTAGCGTTATGTCCATTGAACTCAGCAAAGAAGAAATTCGAGATATCATTCCTTCGATTCAGCGCTACATTCGCGAGGAATTCGATGAAGAGATTGGAGAGATGCGGGCCGGGTTTATTCTGGAATATTTTCTTAAAGAGGTAGGACCTTATGCCTACAACAAGGGTGTTAAGGATGCCGAACAGTTCTTTCGGGAGAAAGTAGAAGACCTTTCCGGAACGTGTTATGAACCTGGATTGACTTATTGGACTAAAAAGAAGAAGTCTTCCTAGATGTGAATACTTCATCGCTTGCTTTCGTTTTTTTCCTTCTAATCGGAGTCTGGGTCATGGCAAATGAATCACCGAAGTCTCTGGGCTATCGTTTTCCGGATGAATGGGAGGATCACCAGGGAACCATGATGATCTTTCCCGCAGAACATCAATATGATGAAGATATCGATGGACTGCGTCGCGAGTTTGCAGCAATCGCTAGAGCCATTTCAAAGAATGAACCCGTTTTCGTCTTTTGTCTGAAAGAAGAGGAGGAAGACTGCTATGATCTTCTCGGCGATGTTACCAACCTCAAGATTCACTCCGGCGAATTTAGTATCGATTGGGCACGAGATAATGCCCCTATGGTTTTGAAACATACCAATGGTTCGCTCGCTTCGGCTGGGTTTCGCTTTAACGGCTGGGGCAAAAAGTATCCCGGATGGCAGGAGGATATTGGAACTCGTGATGCTATTTCTCGCACGATGGGCTGGCCCATTTTTCATTCCGATCTCGTTCTAGAGGGAGGCGCCATTGAGATAGGAGGCGGAATTGGAATTGTTACCGAATCGTGTGTACTGAACCCGAATCGAACCTCCTGGCCAAAAGCTAAAGTTGAAAAGGAGCTTAAAGAGATGTTGGGCTTGGAAGAAATCATCTGGATTAAAAGTGGACTCATGCCTGACCCGATTACGGATGGGCACGTTGACGGTCTTCTCAAATTTGTTTCTCGAGACACCGTTCTGCTGCATACAACAAGGGATACGTCAGACGTAAACTACTCGATCTGTCAGGACGCCAAGGCCATGTTAGTCAACCATGGCTTAAAAGTCATCGAACTACCTCTCATGGAAGACATCGTTCATATGAACTTTTATATCGGTAGCGGAGGAAAGATCGCTTACGTCCCGATCTGCGGAGACCCGAAACAGGACGAACCCGCATTACAGATCATTCGAACCTTCTACGATCAAGTTGTTCCCATCGTTTCGAATTCGATCTCCCATGCCGGAGGAGGCATTCACTGCTACACCCAACAAATTCCTCGCTAAGCGATATTCAATCTACCTCTCTTTATCCGTCTTGACCTAACGTCGGATGCGGGATCAGTTTGAGATAGTCATCGACCGATCCATGATCCAGGCAACATTGGATGATCTGTTTCCCGAGAGGCATCAAATCATCGTCCTGGAAAAGAGCCAGTTCTCGTTCGAAGAAATCTTGGAGAATCTGAGCTCCTGCTTGATAAGCCTCCTCACCTACCTCGGGCTGATTCGCCACATCGAAGAACCAAGATCCCAGCACGCGACCTTCAACCGTAATCGATGAAGGCGCCCAACCCAGTAATGAGCAAGAACACGGGCTCACTTGCTCCTGATCAAAGAGAGCTCCACCACGGCGTGCCATATATTCTCGGGTCAACCATTGAGGCATAAAGCTAACATTCCAAGCTCCAATGTGCTGATTGGGCACCAGGATATATTTCACTTTGTGAGTGTCGATGATCTGTTGGAGTAGAAGGTTGGCCTGATCAACTCTTCGGCCCGTGGCAAACGGCCAATACGATCCGACGCCCTCACTCGACATCCCTCCCGTATCTACAATACTTGGATTCGCATAGCCTCGAGGGGCGACCAATCTCCAGAGCCATGCTAACGCAGGAGGAAGAAGATGGAACAAACCCATGATTCCATAAGTTGGCTTCTCGCGTGTGCAAGGAGGGCAGCGCACTCCAAAAGAACGAATATCCACATCCAAGGTTCCGCGATGAACGTTTGGAACGTTTTCACAAGGGACAATCACTCGAGGGTTCGGACAGGGAGAATCTGGCTCATCCAGAATGTGATCCCAAATCAAGGCAGTTCCACCCGGACGAGCATCGATATTTAGAAAGAGAAGAGGCTCTTTAGGTTGAATCGTCATTTTCTCCAGATGGGGATCGATTCCATATTCGGTGATGTGATTGACACGAACAAACCAGGCACTTTCCGCATCCATAAGCGTTAGCTTTCCATTCTTCTTATCGAGGGAAGGGTGGCATAGCGCCATATCGTCCGTCACGGGCCGAATCTGGCAACACTGAGGCATACCGATACTTCGCGTTTCGCCCGTAATCGTATTCCGTCCCACTAACAAGGTGCCATCACTTTGACGGTGAGGAAGTTCAAGCATTTCACTCTTACCTCCCCCACTCGCCCCTTCGTGGGAAATACCCACTCTATTTTCGTATGGCGTCACGATCTGTGCTGCTGAACAATGCATCGTAATCCAATCTTCTTTTTCGCCCAAGGTCAGTAGCACCCCGTAGATTCCTTTCTTAGCACTGGGTCCCGGATAGAGATTATAGGAAAACAGCTCATGCATCCCGGGTAGACGGTTGTGCACCACTACTTGTTTTCCTTCCAGGTGAGAGTGGCGAAAGGGAGGGGCTACATAAATTATCGCCTTGGCTTCGAATCCTTCGGGAATTTCACTCGGATCAAGAATTCCCTGAAGCATCGCTAACCCAAGAGCAAAAAAACCCGCGTTTGCTGGCGCAATCACCAAAGCATCCGTTCCGGATCCCGGCATCCCTGCAGTAAAAGCAAAGCAGGCAAGCTCTTGGGTCTTCAACCACGCTAAAGTTTTATCCCGCAGCCCATCGAAAGATTTGCTATATCGTTCATGAAACGTTGGTTTGTCCGTAGGTCCATCGTCCCCGATAACCATGCAATCGGGATCCCGGCGCCTCATGTAGGGTTCCAAGTAGTTGGCACTGATGCCATTGCGCACCCTACAGACTTTCGCTTCTTCAACGAAGCCTTTCCCTGGAACTTCGTAACCCACAGTTTGATAGCCACTTGCATCTACATCCCGAATGGCAAGTTTCAAAAGTTCGTTTACTGACCCTGCAATTTTGACGTCAGGAGCCTCCGTGAGAACAGTCGCAGCCTGGCCCGTCAGGTTAATTCGTTCGATGAATTCAGTTTGTTTCATGATTTATGACATCCATACTTTAGCATAAGCTATACTTATATGTATACCCCTTTAAAGTTACGTTTTCATGATTTTTGATGGTGCCAATTGAGCAAACGAACGATACTGATCGGGAGATGATTCGACCCGCGACCAATGCCGACCGAGATGCCATCGAAGCTCTTGTTTTCTCTGTGTTGGCTGATTATGACCTTCAAGTTTTCCCGGAGTCGACGGATGCAGACCTGAAAGATATTGAAGGCCATTACATCAATCGAGGCGGTGCATTCGATGTGTATCTCAATGCACAAGAAGAAATCGTCGGCACCGTTGGACTATATCGAATCGATGATAGAATCTGTGAGTTGAGAAAGATGTATCTTTATCCTGAACAGCGGGGCAAAGGCATTGGCAAACAGCTTTTGGAACATGCTTTACTCAAAGCGAAACATCTGGAATTTAGCCAGGTGACACTCGAGACCGCATCGAAACTAAAAGAAGCCATTCATCTTTACAAAAGGTATGGATTCGAAGCTTTCGAGCCGGAACATTTAGCAGGAAGATGCGATCAAGCTTTTGTCAAAGACCTTTGATGCCGCCTGTAGCCATAAGTAGGAATCTACCGCATAAGTCCCGAATTGCCGACTCTTTCCGAAAATCAAAATGGCCTCTATTCTATTTCTATGGGGTATCATGTTCATGGAACCTCTCCCACTCTTAGCGGAAAGGAATTTTTAGTTGTTAGGTAGTAGAACCCACTCGAGAGAGATTCGCTTTGGAAAGGGCCAAGGAGCACAGACCCCTGTGTTCTTTCTTGGTTTCAAAATGATCCTACTCGCTCTGGGGCTTCCATTTTCCTTAATGGCCTATGTTCTCTTCTTTCCTACGGCAATCGCTTTGGGCCAGGGCCTAAGCTTCCTTGAATTCGTCACGGTTATGATTTGGATGGTGTGCTTTGTCGCAGTGGCGCTTTACGCTTTGCTGTATCCGGCAACGGCGGTTTTCGTGGTCTTCTGCACAATTGTCGGAAGACGAGACATTGCTCAGATTTTGATCACCATCTGTTGGAGATACTTAATCATCAGCTTGCTGGTTACCGCAGGCTACGGATTCATATTCTGGCTAGTGGCTCCAACCATATCCTGGTAAATCCTCAGTTATGGATCACCTCCTGCCTATCTGCTTTTCACTATCGCTCTGCTTGCTTTTTTGTCACGAGCTCGATGCAACACAGAAGAAGGAGTGGAAGCTTTTGTATGGCTTACGTAATTTGGATGACGCGTTAGCAGAACGCTTATTTCTTTTGCTCCACATTCCAATGTTCCTTTTTGGGTTCTGGGCCGCCGCACCCGCTAGTCCGATCGAAATTAAGATCGGCTTCGCCGTTTTCTGTATCATTCACGCACTCCTGCATTTGCGCCTGCGGCTATTGAATGTTGGCTCATTTAACTCCTTCACGTCGCGACTATTTATCGATGGATCTGCTGGCTTTGCTTTGGTTTTTCTCGTTTTATGGTCGATTTCAGAATCTAGTTAGGTTATATCAATAACGAATTCAACCAATGGGGGGCTTAGTATGGTAGGTTCGATTCTTTTTGTAGGTATTGGCACAGTCATAGGCATTGGGGTAGGAATCGTTTTGATCGGTTTTGCTGTTGAAATGGCATTGCGCTTTTTGTTTCCGGAATTACGGAGGCCATTAAATTTTCTTTGGTTGTCCATTATTGTAGCGGCTTCCATTGTTTTTTACATAGCGGCGTCGAATATTGCCCGAAACTTAGAGGGTCCCTGAATCTCCTGCTGTGAATTGCACTCTGCTCGTCGGGATATAGGGTTTTATGGATCTCATGCGTTCTCGGAAAACATATCCTTTTAACTTTTCAAGCCACATTGAATTGAAAGACTTCGGTCGAATGGCTTACACTGTCGTTTTCATCCCTAAAGCGATTGAGAAACAGCTTCCTCTCAGCGAACACCCTCGGCTTCGTATTTTAGGATGCATCGACTCTGAGGATTTCGATGGCGCATGCCAACCTGATGGTGGACGGTGGTATCTTCTCCTTTCTCGTTCGTTTCTTAAACAAATCGGAAAACAGCTCGGAGATGTTGTTGATGTTGGATTTCAAATTGGGGATCAAGATTCGATATCAATGCCTGAAGAACTCGCTGATGTCTTAAACGATCATCCGCGACAGAAGTCGGTCTGGGATGCACTCACCCCAGGCAAGCAGCGTGGATTTTGTCATCGGATTAATTCAGCCAAGCGAGCGGAAACACGGGAAAAGCGCGTGTTTGAGGTTCTGGATGAGTTATCGGATTTAGCCAGCTAGCTTCTGGCAAATATTGCTAGCAAGTCGGAACTAATTACTAATCCCACCCTCCACCAAGAGCCTCGATCAACGCGACTGCGGTTACTAGCTTTTGCCCGCGGGTTCGAATCATCGTTCGTTCGAGGCCTAGCGCGGTCCGTTGTGCATCCAATGCTTCGATGTAATCCACAACCCCCGATTCATAGCGTAGGGTTGAGAGTCGCTCTGCTTCTCGGGCGGCAAGCGTTGCCGCTTCTTCCGCGACAAATCTGCGATTCAACGATTCGAGGGCAACGAGAGCATCTTCGACTTCCTGGAAGGCAATCAAAATCTGCTGTCGATAGTCAGCAACTGCAGCCTGGTATTCCGATTCGGCACTGCTGAGTTGCGCACGTAGGCGACTACCCTGAAAGATGGGTAAAGAAATGCTTGGTCCATAAGACCAGATTCGACCCGAAGCTGTGAAGAGGTCTGCGATATCCTCAGCTGCAAATCCTGTTTGTCCTGTAAGCCGGATCACCGGAAAAAATGAGGCCTTGGCGACGCCTATCTCCGCATTACGAGCTGCTAAAGTGCGCTCTGCTGATGCGACGTCGGGGCGACGCTCCAAAAGGGACGAAGGCAACCCAACGGGAATAACGGGTGGTTCGGGTAGTTCAGAACCTATTGAGGGCATCGTAAATTTTGAGGCAGGCTGTCCAAGCAGGGTAGCGATTACGTTTTGGAGCTGAGATCGTTGCAACCGAATTGTTTCTAAGTCCGCCTCCGTTGTTTTTAGGTCGGATTCTGCCCGCACCAAATCGAGCTGACTACTCGATCCAATCGTTACCCGTTTCTCAATCAGATCTCTTCGCTCCAGACGAGTTCTCAGGGTTTCTTCTAAGATACCAACCTCAGCATTCAATGACTGATAGCTAAAATAGTTTTGTGCGAGCTCCGATTGCAGACTTAGAAGGAGGTTTTCAAAGTCGGCTACCGACCCCTCTGCTTCCGCTTGAGATGCCTCGAACGTCCGGCGCACGCGACCCCAGAGGTCTACTTCATAGCTGAGATCAAAGGGCACACGAAATTCATCGGAAGGATTTCTTCCAAAGACACCACCACTTGTTTGAGTTGAGCGGCGGCTTCGCGAGTAACTAGGGTTGGCACTCAACTCAGGAAAGAAGTCAGCTTTGCTTTGCCTCGAGCGAGCCCGAGCTGAATCAATACGCGCCAAAGCAGCGGCCAGAGACTGATTATTGGCTCTTGCTTCCTGTTGCAGCTGATTCAGCTGGGGCTGATTAAAAATTTCCCACCAGGCCCCTTTGGCAATGGAATCACTGGGCTCCCCAATCTTCCAACCGATTTTGCCGTTGTTTAATGTCTCTCCTCGAAATTCAGAAACATCATAAACGTCTGGGCGCTCGTAGTCCGGTCCCAGAGCACAACCGGAAATAATCCATACCAAACCGAGTCCAATAAGTCTAAGTGTCTTCATCTGTTCCTCCGGGAATCTTTTCGGTGTCACTATCCAACGCAGGAGTTACCTTCGTAAATTTCATGACAAGAACGTAGAAGATGGGGGTTAAAAAAACGCCGAGTAGGGTTACGCCAACCATACCACCAAACACTGCGGTGCCGAGCGACTGTCTCATCTCTGCCCCTGCCCCGGTAGCTAACATCAAAGGAATAACTCCCAAAATAAACGCAAAGGATGTCATTAGGATGGGGCGTAGTCGAAGACGCGCTGCTTCCACCGCGGCCACAAACCGATCCCTACCCGCATCTTGTTCCTGCTTGGCAAATTCGACGATCAAAATCGCATTCTTTGCAGCCAGGCCAATCAAAACGACAAATGCGATTTGGGTAAGAATATTGTTATCCATACCGCGAATAAAGATCAGCCCAATTGCTCCGACCAGGCACATCGGCACAATAAGGATAACAGCTAGAGGCAATGACCAACTCTCGTATTGGGCAACTAAAACGAGGAAGACAAATAGCACAGCGAGACCAAACACCCAAGTCGCCCCACCGGCCTTCTTCTCTTGGAATGCAAGTTCTGTCCATTCATATCCCATCCCGGGCGGCAATACTTGCTCTGCCAGTTGTTCCATTGCCGCAATCGATTGGCCCGAAGAGAAGCCCGGTGTTGTCGAACCTTGCAACGACGCACCGGGATATAGGTTATACCGCAAAACCCGATCAGGTCCTGTAGTCTCCTCGAATCGGACGATCGAGCCCAAGGGAACGACATTTCCTTCTCTGCTCGTGGTCTTGAGTCGAAATAAGTCCTCTGTTTCATCGCGAAACTGCTGTTCTGCTTGGGCAGTTACTCGATACGTTCTACCAAATAAGTTGAGATCATTAACAAACAGAGAGCCAAAATAGATCTGGAGAGCGGAGAACACGTTACCTAGAGGCACATCGAGGATTTGTGCTCGGGTGCGGTCGATTTCGGCGAAATAGCGAGGTGTTCCTGCACTAAATGGAGTAAAGGCTTGCGTGATCGAAGCTTCCTGATTGGCGGCCCCCATGAGCTGGTATGCCACATTTTGTAGTTCTTTATATCCTAGGCCGACCCGGTCCTGAATGATCATTTTGAATCCTCCCCCGTTTCCGATACCGCGAACGGATGGAGGTGGTATGATCAATACAAAGGCATCTCGGGTGCTAGCCGTCTTCTGCATCAATTCAGCCATAATGGCATTTGCACTACGGCCCGTCTCAATCCGTTCATCAAACGGAGCAAATGTGGTAAAGATTGCGGCTGCATTTGGGTTATTGGTGAACGTTGCCCCGTTGAATCCGGCAAATGCGACTGCATGATCAATCCCGGAAACACTCAAGGCTTTCTCAACCAAGTCTCGAACCACAGCATCGGTTCGATCAAGCGATGCCCCTGGGGGTAATTGAGCCACCATGATTGCATAGCCTTGGTCCTGCTGAGGAATAAATCCTGAAGGCACATTGTTGAATCCGATCCAGGTTAGGAACAGCATTCCCCCGTAGACAAACAAACCAATAAAACTTAGACGCACCAGGCGCCGAACGAGTCCGGTGTAGCCCGCAGTAATTTTTTCAAACACCCAGTTGAATGCTCGGAAAAACCAACCGAACATGAAATTCCAAATTCGAGTAAACCAATCTGGTTTAGCACTTTTAGGTTTAAGAAGAATCGCTCCTAGGGCCGGGCTTAAGCTGAGTGAGACGATACTCGAGAGAGACACGGATCCCGCAATTGTGAGAGCAAATTGCTGATAGAATTTTCCTGATATTCCAGGCAGAAATGCCGTAGGCACGAAGATTCCGATCATCACAAGAGTCGTCGCAATCACAGGACCGGTCACCTCGTCCATTGCCTTTCTCGCTGCATCGCGAGCAGCTAGTCCATCTGCCAAATGTCGCTCGATGTTTTCGACGACAACGATGGCGTCATCTACGACAATTCCAATGGCTAGCACTAAACCAAAAAGAGTCAGGTTGTTGAGCGAAAATCCCAGGGCATCCATACAAAAAAAGGTTCCAATTAGAGAAACCGGAATCGCTAGAAGAGGAATGACGGCTGCTCTCCAGTTCTGCAAGAAAATCATAATCACCAGAACCACCAAGAAGATGGCCTCATACAAGGTTCGTTCTACGGCGTCGATCGACTGCTGGATAAATTTGGTGGGATCATAGATGATGTCGTAGTCTAATCCAGACGGGAAATCCTTAGCC
Organism: Verrucomicrobiota bacterium; assembly: GCA_039027395.1. Lineage (GTDB taxonomy): Bacteria > Verrucomicrobiota > Verrucomicrobiia > Methylacidiphilales > JBCBYL01 > JBCCKK01. The sequence continues at coordinate 25,006 of JBCCKK010000005.1, forward strand.
AACTCTCTCATGGTATCGCGGATTGCCTTCGATGTTTCCAGGGCGTTAGACCCTGGAAGTTGAAAGATTGGCATTGCCACAGCGGGAGTCCGGGAAGCGTAGTTGTTGACGCTGTAGTCGAGCGCTCCCAGTTCTACGCGGGCCACTTCCCGCAGGCGCACGATCTCCTGATCCGAACCCGCTTTGACGATAATATTCTCAAATTGTTCTACGTTTTCTAACCGCCCTAAGGCACTGATATTTATCTGAAAGGCTCGGTTTGTGGGTGCCGGCTGCTGCCCAATAACACCTGCTGCGACTTGCACATTCTGCTCGCGAAGGGCACTAACTACATCGTTTGGTGTCATCTCCAATGCCGCGAGGCGATCGGGATCCAACCAAATCCGCATACTATATTCTCGAGCGCCAAACAAGCGCACAGAACCAACACCTTGAATCCGGCGAAGCTGTTCGCGAACCTGCAAGATCGCATAGTTACTGACAAATAGTCGATCCAATGAGTCGTCTGGAGAAAACATTTGTACAACCAGCAGAATATCCGGGGAGCTCTTGTTGACGGTGACCCCAATCTGCCGCACTTCTTCTGGAAGTCGTGGAAGCGCTACCGAAACTCGGTTCTGCACGAGGACCTGCGCCAAATTGAGGTCGGTTCCAAGTTCAAATGAAATCGTGATCGATAGAGCTCCATCCGCGGTAGATTGGGAGCTCATGTAGATCATATTTTCCACACCATTGATCTCTTGCTCCAACGGAGCAGCAACGGTATCGGCAATCACTTCCGGAGTAGCCCCCGGATAGGAAGCGCTGACCACAACTGTGGGTGGTGCGACTTCTGGATATTGCGCCACCGGGAGATTACGCGAAGAAATGCCTCCGACGATCACTAGCACTAACGAGATCACAACCGCAAAGCGGGGTCGATCAATAAAGAAGTGCGGAATGCTCATTAGCTCGGTGAATTTCGATGTCGCGACGCACTAGAGATCCGGGTCATTCCTCTTATTTTTTGTCCACCGGAAATTCTACCTGGGACTTCTCAACCGAAAGTGGTGCGTTGGGGCGAACCATTTGAATCCCCTTGGTAATCAAGGTTTCATTTCCCGTTAGGCCACTTCGGACAATCCGTAACCCTTCGTAGAGGGGACCTAGCTCAATAATTTTTCGTTGCGCCTCGTTTTTTTCGGAAACCGTCCAAACGTATTTTTTTGATTGCAGCGAACCCACCGCTGAATCTGGTATTAGGATCGCCTCATATTCTCGACTCGCAGGAATTCTCACCCTGGCAAACAATCCGGGAGTAAGAAATCGGTCTTCATTGGCAAACTTGCCACGTGCGGTGATGGTTGCGCTTTCTTCGCTCAGTCGATTATCGACGAAATCCATGGTGCCCTTATGGGGAAATCCTTCCTCGTCTGACAATTGCAATTCAACGGGGGACTCTTCACCTGATCCTCGGCCGGGCAGTTCTCCATTCATCACACGACGGACGAAGGAAAGAATGGTTGCTTCATCGATTTCAAAGTAGACATAGATCGGCGCATGGGGAACGACGGTTGTTAGGACGGTCGCTAGTTCGGAGCCTCCACTAATGAGGTTTCCTTTGGTCGCTAAACGTTCTCCCGCAATTCCATTAATCGGTGCCTTAACCTTAGTAAATCCCAAATCTAATTCGCGGGTTTCCAGCTCCGCTTCGGCAGCTTGCACATTTGCCGCCGCCTGTTCCGCTTCACTTTGGCGTAGATCGAAGTCTTGCCGAGAGATTGCATTTTCTAAAATGAGCATTTGTGCTCGCTCCAGGTTCGCAATCGCCAAGCTCAATGAGGCCTCCGCTTGAGCAAGTGATGCTTTCGCTTTGTTTACTTCGGCTTTAAAAGGCCGTTGATCAATGGTGAAGAGCAAGGTCCCTTCTTTGACATACTCGCCTTCCTCGAAATGAACGGATTCGAGGTATCCGCTTACCCGTGCTCTCACGGAAACATCATCGGCGGCATCGAGACGCCCCGTATATTCAGCCCATTCCATCAATGATTTTTTGAGAGGTTGAGCAACAGTGACTACGAGCTCAGGTGGGGGCCCAGGAGGCGCCTCCTGCTTGCAAGCATTGCAGAACAGCAGTAATGCCGCCCCGATACCCCCATATGTCTTTAGTTTATTCAAAACGTCCTTTTGAGCTGAAGCCAAGCCAAGCACTTTTAATTTCAGCTGCAAGACCTCATTATTTTGCTAAGCGGTCTGTTTTCTATAGATCGGGAAATCGGTATAACCTGCGGCACCTTTGGGTGTATACCAGTCTTCCACGGCTGCATCTGGGTTCAGAGGCCAGTTGTTTTGATAACGTGCTACTAGATCTGGGTTGCTGATGAAGGGACGTCCGATCGCGATCATATCGGCGTCACCTCGCTTAACCGCTTCCTCCGCGGTTTTTTGATTGTATCCACAGTTCCCCATCAACGTCCCGCGATACACGTTTCTAAAGTCCGCGAGTGTCATCGGTTCTCCCAACTCATGAAATCCAAAGGCTAAGCCGTCCATCACATGAAGATAGGCCAGATTGAAGGCATCGAGTTGTTCGGCGGCGTAAGTGAATTGTTCCCGGTAATCGGAGGATCCCATATCATTGAATACCCCGTTGGGCGAGAGGCGAACGGCGACACGTTTAGATGGCCAAATTTCAATTACGGCTTCTAAAATATCTCGGAGTAGACGAAATCGATTTTCAATACTTCCGCCATACGCATCCGTCCGGTGGTTTGTTTTCGACTGAAGAAATTCATCTAAAAGATACCCATTTGCCGAGTGAATCTCAATGCCATCAAAACCGGCATCCTTGGCTCGGCTTGCGGCATCGCGGTAGCTTTGAATCAGGCCCGGAATTTCTTTGGTTTCTAGAGCCCGCGGAGTTTCATGTGGCAGCTTTCCTTTTGCGGTGTGGACGCCTTCACCATTTATTTTGATGGGCGATGGAGCAACCGGGGCGTTCCCATTGTTGAAACTACTATGAGACGCTCTTCCACAGTGCCAAAGTTGTGTAAAGATCGTTCCACCCGCTTGATGCACGGCTTCATTGAGTTCAGTCCATCCTTCTGCCATCGCTTGCGTATAAAGACCGGGACTTTGCACCCAGCCGTTGGCCTGTTCGGAGACCGTCGTGGCCTCGGTGATAATGAGGCCAGCGGACGCACGTTGGATATAGTACTCGGCCATCGTGTCGTTCGGAATTCGTTCTGCACCCGCTCGAGCTCGAGTCATCGGAGCCAAAGCGATTCGATTGCTAAGCGTTAGGTCCACGAGTTGATAATTTTCTAATAGTTTCATCTTAATGTTTTCTAATGGATAAGTCTTGGATGTGAAGTGAAGTTGATCTGTAAAGTGGATTTACAATAGCGGCACGCTTCATGCTATCTATTAATTTTATTACGGTAAATTCGTTAACTAATGTGAATTTTTCTAGATAGAGGTTAACCTCTATTGTAGTACGTACGAGCACGCTAATTTTATAATTATGAAAATGGATGCATCTTATGAGTTGATTACGATGGATAATACGATCTGTCACGGCCAGCCATGTATTCGCGG